>JAISYD010000300.1 GCA_031270145.1 Planctomycetota bacterium | reverse complement strand
TTCCCTGGAGATGAGAAAGGCTGAAAACCCATGGCTATGCTGGTAGGCGGCATCTTCACCATGTTCGACATCAGCGCCTCCGGCCTCCGGGCCGAGCGGGCCAGGATGAATGTCCATGCCAACAACCTGGCCAACATCAACACCCTGAACGGAGAGGACGGCGAACCCTACCGCCGGCGCCTGGTCTACTTCCGGGAGGGCGCGCCCGAGATTACCGGCTCCAGCAAGCTGGGGGTATCGGTGGATCGGGAGGAAAAGGATTACGACACCGCCTTCGGGTTGAAATTCGATCCCGGCCACCCGAACGCCGACGAGGACGGCTATGTCCGCCTGCCCAATGTCCAGGCGCCGGTTGAGATGGTCGACATGATGATGGCTTCCCGCGCCTTCGAGGCCAACCTCACCACCATGGACACGGCAAAGCAAATTCATAGCGGCGCGCTGCGGATCATAGCTTGAAACATGGTTGGAAAATTTTGTTTGCAATGGGCGCTTCATTTTCATAATATGCGTTTTGCCATGATATTCGCCAGGCGCTGAAAATTACCGGACGCGGCTTGGAGCGCGATTGGCGCCAAACAGGCATTAAGTTGGGCTTGCTTGCCGCCGATATCTCCTATATGCTTGCGTGGCGGCGTCAGGCGTTGTCGTCCGAGCCAAGACGCCAGAGGAGCGTTTTTATGCCCATCGATCCCCTGACCGGCAGACTGGAAGGAATCAACCGGGGCGGCGACAACCGGCCGCCGGCCCACGCCGAGCCCGCCACCGGAACGGAATTCAAAAAATTCCTCCTGGACAACCTTAACAAAGTCAACACCATGCAACAAGACGCGGGCCAGATGGTCACCGACATGGTAATGGGGAAGGAACAGGACATAACCAAGGTCATGACCGCCATGGAAAAAGCCAGCGTCGCCTTCGATACCCTTATGGCGGTCAGGAACAAACTGGTCGAGTCCTACCAGGAAATACTCCGGATGCGGGTATGAAGGGCTTGGACGCAAAGGGGACGCCAAGATTGGCGGGGCAGGCGGAAAAACGGTTTTTCGTTGGCCGGGCGGCAAGGGGGAACATTTTTTTCGTCGCGCTTTTCAACTTCTATCGGAAATGAATGCGTTGCCGGAAAAATTCATGATTAAATAACTACGCGCATCTCATATCCGCGGCGGAAGGCGTTTCCGTCGGCGGGCGGCCAGGTTTATGGACCCATTCCGCGGCGCGGGGACGCCGGTCGGGATAAGCGGCGGACGAAGGCGGCAGGGATTCCCGGAGGAGGAAATCTCGCATGAACATCCTAAGGCAGCTTTGGCAGGATACGCAATCCGTACTAAGGGATATGTCGGTCACCCAGCGGGTGGCGGTCACCTTCCTGATTCTAACGGTGGGCGTTTGGCTGATCTTCGCGGCCTGGATGGGAACCACGCCGGGCGAGACCGGGCGCCGTCCCCTGCCGATGGAGGTCGAGCCCGCCGACGTCAACGCCGTTCTGGAGCGCTTGCGGGAAAAAGGCATAAAAAGCGCCGAATATAATTTCGAGTCCAAGCGCGTCCTGGTCAATGTCGACGAGGAAAAGCCGGCCGTCATCGCTATGGCGGAGGAAGGGCTGCTGAAGGATTCCCACGCCTTCGACTTCGAGCAAATGCTGAACCGCTGGTCCTTCTCCGACACCCGGATGCGCTCCGAAGAGTCCATGCGCCTGGCCCGGGCCAACGAGGTGTCCCGGCTGATCGAAAGGCTGGACATCGTGGCCGAGGCGCAGGTCATCTACTCGGACGACGCCCGCACCTCGCTGTTCGGCGTGGCCCACAAAAAATCCGCCGCCGTCCGGATCAAAACCAAATTGCGGAAACCGCTCAACGACGACGTCGCCAACACCATAATTTCCCTGGTGTCCTCGGCCAAGGCCGGCTTGGATTCCCGCGACGTGGTGGTCACCGACCAGCACGGCAACAAGTTCCACGCCTCGGCGGCCAACGGGCTGGTCGCCATGGCTAAACAGAAATGGGAGACGGAGTTCGCCTTGGCCGAGGAGATGCGCCGCAAACTGGAAACCCTCATGCGGCAGTACGTCCCCAACATCAGCTACGAGGGCGACGTCACCGCCATGCCGAAATACGAGGTGGATTTCAATTACCGCGAAACGTTGCGCAAGGATGTGCTGCCCGGCGAAGTGGCGACTAGCTCCACCAGTTCCACCTCCTCCCAGACCAACCGGAGGCCATCGGAGGAGCCGGGCGTACAACCCAACGCCAGGCGCACGGCCAACCTGGGTTCCAGCTATTACACCGAGGAAACCGTCAGCAAGAACAAATCGGCCGAAAGAACCATGCAAAACTCCATAGTGGAGACCGCCACCAAGTTCTCCCCCAGCGTTTCCAACCTGACCATCTCGGCCATCATCCAGCTCCCCTACCGCCTGAAACGGGACGACCAGGATCGGCCGGTGCAGGCCCAGAACGAGCAGGGGGAATTGCTAATCGATCCCGAAACCCGCCACCCGATGTGGGAAAAGGAATCCGTGCCCCGCCTGAGCGACGCCGATCTTGACGGCCTGAAACGCCTGATTGCCCAAGCCGCCAACATCCCGCTGGCGCAAATCCCGGAAAAAATCGAGGTGTGCCAGATAGACTGGACGCCGCCGCCGGTCTCGCCCCGGGGCGGGGAGGCGCCGCTTACCCTGGCCCTGGCCATCCTGCGCCAGAACGGCACCGCCATCGTGACCTTCATCTTCTTTTCGCTGGCTGTCTTCATCGTCTACCGCTACGCCACCCGACCCATCCCGACCGAAGTGGAGGAGCCAATCGATACGGACACCATCACCCTGGCCATGACCGGGCAGGAGGACGAGGAGGAGGAAATGGGCGACGAGGAATGGGAAAAACTGCGGGCCAAGGCGATTTCGGTGGTGCAGGAGGATCCGAAGCGCGCCGCCAACCTGGTGAAGCGCTGGATGCGCAAGGAGTGAGGCATGGCCAAGCAAGCCAAGACGGAGGGCCTGACCGGCCTTCGCAAGTCCGCCATCCTGATGATTTCGCTGGACGTCGAATCCAGCGCCAAGCTCATGTCCAACCTTTCCACCGACGAGGTGGAGCGCATCTCGATGGAGATCGCGCGGCTTGACGACGAGGTGCCCCCGGACATCCGCGACGCGGTGGTGCGAGAGTTTTACCAGACCCACATGGCCTCGAAATACCTGGAGCAAGGCGGCATCGAGTTCGCCCGGCAGCTTTTGGAGAAGAGCCTGTCCCCGGAGGAGGCGGCCAAAATCCTGGCCCAACTGGAAAACACCATCCAGCAGGCGCCCTTCCACTTCCTGAAGCAGGCCGATTCGGAACACCTGCTGATGTACATCCAGAACGAGCATCCCCAAACCATCTCGCTCATCATGGCCCATCTCGCCCCCAAGCAGGCGGCGGAAATACTGGGCGGCCTGTCCGCCAAGCAGCAGCTTGAGGTGGTGCAAAGGATCGCCAGAATGGAGCAGACCACGCCGGAGGCCATCCGCATGGTGGAACAGGGTCTGGAGTCCCGCCTCGCCTCCATCGTCACCCAGGACCTGGAGTCGGCCGGCGGCGTGCAGTCGGTGGCGGAAATGCTCAACCTCTGCGACCGCACAACCGAAAAGGGCATCCTGGAAAATCTGGAGGAGAAGGATCCGGACATGGTGGAACAGATCCGGAAGCTCATGTTCGTCTTCGAGGATATCATCCTGGTGAACGACAAGGGCATCCAGTCGATGCTGCGGGAGGTGGAAAACGACGAACTGGCCATCGCCCTCAAGACCGCCTCGGAATCCATGCAGGAGAAGATCTTCAAAAACATGTCCACCCGCGCCGCCGAGATGATCCGGGAAAACATGGAATTCATGGGGCCGGTGCGCCTGGCCGACGTCGAACAGGCGCAGCAGCGCATCGTGGACATCGTCCGCCGCCTTGAGGAGACGGGCGAGGTCATCATCTCCGGCCGCGGCGGCGACGACAACGTCGTGGTCTAGGACTCCGACTGGATCCCCCATGGCTGACCCGAGGGTGTTCAACGGTTCGGACGAATTCGTCCCCATGCCGACGCCGGATCAAGCGTTGCTGGACGAAAGGAGCCATCGTCCGGACGCCATCCCCTTTGAATACGCCGACATCCGCGCCCTGGCCCAGCGCATCCTGAAGCGGGCCCAGGAACAGGGCCAGCGGATGCTTGAGACCGCGCGCTCCCAGGTCGCGGCCATGGAAAAACAGGCCCACGACAAGGCCTACCGGGAAGCCCTGCCCAAGGCGGAAAAGGACGGTTTCGCCAAGGGCGAAAAGGACGGCTTGGCCGCCGCCCAGGCCAAAATCGCCGCCGCCGCCCAGGCGGAGCGCGAATCCATCCGGCAAAATTCCCAGCCGACGACCAGGGCGCTGGAACAACTGGCGGCGATCATGAACGACAACCGCCGGCAACTGGCGGCCCAGGCCGAAAGCGATCTGCTGCTGCTGGCGCTGGACATGGCGAGGCGGCTGGTTGGGCGCGAACTGTCGGTCGACCCGGACGCCATCCGCCCCATCGCCATCGAGTGCATCGGCATGGTTACCGAGCGCAGCGGCATAACGGCCAGGGTCAATCCCGAGGATCACCGGGTGATGCGGGAAATGCTTCCGGAACTGGAAAATATCTTCCCCGATCTCGGGGCGATCCGGATTGAGTCCGACCCGGCGGTTGAGCGCGGCGGAATCATGGCCGCCACCCGCGAGGCCGAGGTCGACATGCGCCTGAACACCCGCCTCGCCGCCTTCGAGGACGCCATGCTGGGCTTTTCGGGCCAGGCCGCCGTCCCCCCCTGGCGAGCCGTCCGCCCGGAGACCGGAACCGCGCTGAACCAGGGCGAATCCCCCTATTCCCTCCCGCCGTCAGAACCGCCGGCGGCCCAAGCGAAACCAGTGCCCGCGCCGCTGTCCGGGGGGCATCCCGGATGAGCGTCTCCATGTTTGAATACAAGCGCCGCCGCCTCCCCAACATCCTGCCGGCCAAAGTGGCGGGCCGGGTGCGCCGAGTGACCGGCCTGATTGTCGAGACCACCCCCCTGCCCCTGCCGGTCGGAAGCCTTTGCCATATCCATTCCCGGCTGTCCCGCCAGGCGGTCGAGTCCGAGGTGGTGGGCTTCCGGGAAAACGCCACCTTGATGATGCCGCTCGGGGAAATGCGGGGCATCGGGCCGGGGGATCGGGTGGAGTCGTCAACCACCGAACAAATGGTGGCGGTGGGAGAACACCTGCTGGGCCGGGTGCTGGACGGCATGGGCCGGCCGATGGACGGCAAGGGACCGGTCGTGGCCACAGCCAACTATCCGATCTACGCGGATCCGCCCGATCCGGTCAAGCGGCCGCGCATATCAGAGATTCTTTCCACCGGGGTGCGTTGCCTGGACGCCTTCATGACGGTGGGAAAAGGCCAGCGCATCGGCATCATGGCCGGGACCGGGGTGGGCAAATCCGTTCTGCTCGGCATGCTGGCCCGCTACACCGAATCCCAGGTGTCGGTGATCTCGCTGGTGGGCGAGCGAGGGCGCGAAGTGCGCGATTTCATTGATCGAGATCTCGGCCCCGAGGGCATGGCGAGGAGCGTGGTGGTCATCGCCACCAGCGATCAACCGGCCCCGGTACGGGTCAAGGCCCCGTTCGTCGCCACCGCCATCGCCGAATACTTCCGCGACCAGGGGGCGGACGTCACCCTGCTCATGGACACCGTCACCCGCATGGCCATGGCCCAGCGGGACATCGGGGGATCGGTGGGCGAGGTCGCCGCCGCCAAGGGCTACACCCCATCCACCTTCGCCCTGCTGCCCAGATTGATGGAACGGGCCGGCCGCAGCCCCGACGGCTCCATAACCGGCTTTTACACCGTGCTGGTGGAGGGCGACGACATGAACGAGCCCATCTCCGACGCGGTCAGGGGCATACTGGACGGCCACATCGTGCTTTCCCGCCGCCTGGCCCACCGCAACCACTATCCGGCCATCGACGTCCTGGAATCCATATCAAGGGTGCAGTCGGAGATTGTCCCCAACGATCAACTCCAGGCCGCGCGCCGCCTGCGCCAATGCCTCGCCGTCTTCCGCGACAAAGAGGAGTTGATAAGCATTGGGGCCTATGTCCCGGGCGCCGATCCCGAGCTTGACAAGGCCAGGAACGTCATGCCCGACATCGAGGCCATTCTGCTCCAGGACATGGCCGAGCGCACCTCCTTCGACGACACCATGAAATTGGTGCTGGCGGCGGCGGAAAAAAGCAAACAGGAGGTGCAAGCCCAAAAACGCCCGCCGCCGCCGCAACCCCGGAGATGAGCCGGGGGCAACGGCAGCGTCCGGAATTTTTAGTACATTTCCGAAGGCGTAACCCGAAGTCGGCGGCCGTCCGGAATTCCGCGCTACTCCGCTTTTGGATTGGGACCATACATATTGTCCCCTCGCTGGCTTTCGGTACAGGAGAAAATCAATAGAACTATTATTCCCACAAAGGGAATAAGGCCAATAAGCGCCAAAACCCCGCTTTTGCCAATATCATGCAACCGCCTGACCTGGATGGCGACGCCAGGCAGGGCTATCGCGAGGAAAAAAAGCGGGACAAATATCCCGTCTTCATTCCTCGCGTCAATCATGGCCAAGACAATGATTATGCCGCAATTGACCAGGGTGGAAAGCCAGAAATCCCGGCGTCTCGCGCGGCCGTCGAAATTAACATAATTGGTCCAGAATTGGCCATACCATCCCGCCGCCGAAGCGTGCGGGCGGGATTTTGGCGCCGCTTCCAGCGCGATGGCGGCGTTGGGAGATGAAATCGGGCGGGAAAGGATTTTTTGTTTCTCGGCGACAAATTCTTCCTCCGTCAGAATTTTCCGCTCCCGCAAATCCCCCAGCGTCTTCAATCGCGCGAAACGTCTTTCGGAAGCGTCAGGCATGATGGCTTGCCTCCCTTGAAACAGGTTGTCGCCTACTTTGGCCGCG
>JAISYD010000260.1 GCA_031270145.1 Planctomycetota bacterium | reverse complement strand
GCCACCACCGGATCGCGGTAGAGGCCGAGGAAGCTCTGCATGGTGGAAATGACCGATCCGCGCTCGTTGTCGGGCTTGTTCAGCATGGCGGCGCCCTGGCTGGCCACCAGCGGATGCGGGCTCCCGTCCGGCATGTGGCTGTTCTTGGCCATTTCCATGAAGACCCGCGCCTGGGTCTTCTTCGGATCGGCCAGCAGGTAGCCAAGCGACCGCATGTTGGCCGGGGTCCCCTTTTTGAGCTTGTTGTAAAGCAGGTGGGTGATGCAGGCCTCCAGGAGGTCGGCGCCGGATTTCGACCAGAAATCCTCCAGCCCCTTGCCGAGCGGATCGGCGATGATTTGGGCGAGGCCGCGGATGTCGCCGCTTTCATGGGCGCTGCCCAGCCGGATGTCCTCCAGCGGATTCCAGCGGCTGCTTCCCTCGGGCGCGGCCGGCTCGAAACGGAGGATCAGGTTTTTGGCGTGTTGTTTCCGCCAGCCGGCGGTGAGGGCGAAAAGCTCGCCCTTCAGGTCCGAGACGATGGCGCTGTGCCTCCAGGACAGGAGCGTGGGCAAAACCAGGCCGACGCCCTTGCCGGAACGGGTGGGGGCGAAACACATGACGTGCGCCGGGGCGTTGTCCCGCAGGTAGTGGACGGTTCCGGAGTCGTCCTTCCAGGCCCCGACGTAAACGCCCTCGGTTTCCGGCGGCTTGGCTCCCCGCCAGAAGGCCTTCGCCTTTTCCCAGCCCGACGGCGGGCGCGGCAGGACTCCGGATTGCCGGATTTCCTTTTCGTCGGCCCAGTGGGCGCTGCCATGAATGAATTCGTTGCCCCGGGCGGCCTGGTCATGGTAGCGGTCGATGACCAGGTAGGCGATTAGAACGATGGCGGCGGCCATCGTCCCCAGGGACGCCGCCAGGCGAAATTCGTCGGGATAGACCTCGCCCCAGTCCAGAAACCAGATCAGGATCGCGCCGGGGAAATAAACCCCGTCGACATGGCTCCCGAGTTCCGGGGCGTAGTTGAAATGCGCCGCGAAGTATTGGCTGGCGACGGCGAGGCCGAGGGTGAAGGCGAAGGCGACGGTCAAAAGCCTGACCCAGGTCTTGCCCCGGCCCGCCTTCTTGCCGATCAGCGGCCCCACCTGGTTGTTCAGCTTGGGGAGGGTAGGCAATTCCCTCCCCTTCCAACAGCGGTCATGATCGTTCCTTTCCCTTGTCGATCAAGAGGCCGTTAGTCAGGGGGTTGTTGCCCGCAAGAAACTCCTTGCGTTTGTTCTCTATTTCGGAGTTCGCGAAAACGATGCCGAGGTTGGCCGCCGCCGCCGCTTTCGCGATCCCGGCCTTGAAATGCTCGCTTCCGGATATGAACAACTTGCCGCCGAAACGCTTTCGCGCCATCCGCAGGGCCATGATCATGGTTTCCTGGCTGGCTTCGCGGTTGAGATCGATGGATTCACCCCGATCCTTCACCGCTTCCTTTCCCATCTGGTAGATGATGTTGCCGTTTTTGGTGACCGTGTCTATCTTTTGCTCCGGGATAAGCGCCGGTTTCCCCGGTTGGGGATTGTCCAGGCTCCGGATGGCTGGGTTGGCCTTGTACGCCAGGCTGAAAGCCCGGGCGCGGAGGACGGTTATGGCGTCCTCCCGGCCCTTTTGCGCCTCGCTTTGGAGCCAGGGAAGCCAAGTCAGCTTCTTTGCCTGGTAGAGTTCGTCGATTTCCCGGCTGGACTTGGCCCGGATGGCGGCGGTCCTGGCTTTGTAAATCCGGCTGGCGCCGTCCCGAATGGCCTTCCGGGTCAACCGGCCGGCGACCGCCTTGCCCCTGGCCAAGTCGGCTTTGTAGTCGAGAACCGCCTGGGCGATCTTCCGCTCCCGATCTTCCTTCGCCCTCTTGACGGCCTCATCCCGCTCACTTTTCAGCTTGTTGCCGGCTTCCAGGTACTCATTCCACAGGGCCTTGCTTTCCGCCAGATCCTTCTCTTTGCCGTGCGGTTGCCGCCGATAGCCTTTTTCCGGTTCCGGTATCCCGTTCGTCGGCCTCTCTTCGCCGTATTTCCCCAGCTTTTTCTCCAGGCCGGCCTTGGACAAGCCGCGATCCAGGCTGGAAGCCTTGACCGCCTGCCCGGATTTCTCGTCCTGAATGATCAAGCCGTTTCCCCTGGCCTTGACGGTGAGCCCGGCCTTGGCTAGGGTTTCATGCAGTTCGTCCCAAGAGGCGGCGCGGTTGATGTCGGCAAGGCATTCCCGGCGAATCCAGGAGTTCAGGCTTTCCTCCCCGGTCATGCGCTCCAATGTCTGCGCCGCGTTTTCGCCCTTGGTTTTCCCGGTGGGCTCGTGGTTGTCGGCGGCAAGGTGGAGCTCCAGCTCCAGGCTTTGGCATATCGTCCCCAGTTTCTGATGCGAATAGCCGGGATCGAGTATGGTGAGCTTTTCCGGGTGGATTTTGTTGATGGCCATATGCAGGTGCAAATTGTCGGTGTCGCGGTGGATAACCACTACCCGTTGGTGATCCCCGAATCCCAAGCCGCCGGCGATTGTTCCCTCGACCGTCCGCAAAGTTTCCGGAGACGGGTTTTCCCCGGCCCGGAAGCTGACGATCAGGTGCATGGTCTTGTCGGATTTCGCCCTGGCGTTTTTATTCTGGGTGTTTTTCATCTCCAGGGCGGCGTCCCCGGGATCGTCCGACAGGCAGTTGACGGCGTAGGCCTCGCCCTCGCCGATGCGCGACGCCTTGCCCTGATCGTCCGTGAGGTAGTCAACCAAGCGCATCACGCTGCCTCCGCCGGTTTTTTTCGGCACAATGACGCCGACCATGGGATCGCCAGTCCGCGGGGTTCATAATTATCCGGCGATCAATCTCTTGACCGCCGACCGTATCTCGTTCTGGGTCGCCCGAATTTCGTACAACAGGCTGTCCACCTCCCGCCGGCTGGCCTTGCCGTCCGCCTCGGCCAGCCGGTTGATGAGCAGTTTCAGCAGGCCGCCGACCCGCCCCTGGTCGGCGTTTAGTTTCATGAGCCGGTCAACCTGCCGGGCGTCGATGACGCTCCTGGGTATATGGCTCAGGCACAGCGTCCGCCCGTAGGCCGAGAGCGAGAGGCCGCTATTGTCGGCCAGGCTCTTGATCCGTTCCTTCTCCTCTGGCGTGACGAAGATGCAGACTGGCGGAGAGTTTCTCCTGCTTGGACTTCTTTTGGCGTTTTGGGCATCCATGGTCGGTCCCTCTTGTTTGTTGTTGGTTCCCGGCGTCCTCGCCGGGATTGGGCGGCGCTTTTTGCCGCCGATTCCGCGGTACAGGATGGTTCGTTGAGCCGCAGGCGAATAAGAACCGCGAAGAC
>JAISYD010000174.1 GCA_031270145.1 Planctomycetota bacterium | reverse complement strand
AGAAGGGGGACGCCGAGGAGAAGGCGAGGGAGGCGGCCGGAACGGAGGAGGGCGAAAGGTTCCGGCTCGGGGCGTACGGTGAACGCACACCCGCCGAGGAGGCCATATTCGACCTTTGGAATCAGCCGTCCGGAGAGGGCGGATTGGAGGAAGTGCTTAGAAAATCGGCGGAACTGAAGGAGATCGCCATTGCCGAGCGCAAGGTGAAAATGGCGAAATGTCCGCCGATCAAGAAGACGGAGGAAGCCGAAGCCGCCGTCGAAGCGCCTGAAAAACCTGGGGAAATGCCGAAGACGGCCGCCGCCGCCGCCAAGCCGGAAACAGCGAAATGTCCGCCGATCAAGAAGACAGAGGAAGCCGAACCCGCCGCTCCGCCGGCGGAGGAGGATGCGGCTGTCCGGGTCGACAGTTTCCGGCCTGCGCCATCTGTCTCCTGGGGTTGGACCGAACCCGCCCCTCCATACGTTGACCCGTGGGTCGCCAGGCGGAGAACCGAATGACCCCCTGGGCCGGCGTTAGGCATGGTTGACGGCGGGGCCGGTTTTCTTATAATTTCTCCGGAGGCTGGCGGCGAGGCCCGTTCCCGCCGGGATTTGCCCCAACGCCGGTTTGCGGCGCGAAGCGCCGGGCCGGGCGGCTTTAAGGATGCGAAATGTCGATAAGCGATACCGTTCTAGAGGGCATGTCCAGGGTTTTCTCCGTCTTTTTCGGCTCGGTCAATGATCGGGAACTGAAGCGCCTCTGGCCCAGGGTGCTGGAGGTGAGGGACGCCTGGGAAAAAATCCGCGATCTGCCCGACGCCGAAATCCGGGCCAAAACCGCCGAATTCCGCCGCCGCCTCCTGGCCGGCGAGGACGAGGACGCCATTCTTCCGGAGGCTTTCGCCGCCGCCCGCGAGGCGGCCCACCGCACCCTGGGCGAAGGCAGACTCATAGACGCGTCCTATGATGAAATATTGATGGAGAGGGGGCGATTCGTCTACAAGCCGGTCGAGGGCAAAATCCGCCTTTTCGCCCATTTCGACGTGCAGGTGCTGGGGGGCATTGTCCTGAAGGAGGGGAAAATCGCCGAAATGGTGACTGGCGAGGGCAAAACGCTGGTCGCCACTCTCCCCACCTACCTCAAGGCGCTGCGCCCTCCCGACTCCTGGATCGAACTGGCCGGGCGGGAGCAGGGCGCGGATCGGGCCAACTGGATATTCAAGCCCTACGGCCGCTTCCGGGACGCGGCCGGCGCCGAGAGGTGGGAGCTCATGGACCGCCTTTGGCCCGAGCCGGGGGAGGAGCAGACGTTCAGGCGGCCGGAAATCATCGTTCCGGTGTCCCGCGGGGTGCATATCGTCACGGTGAACGACTATCTCGCCAAGCGCGACAGCGAATACAACCGGCCGCTTTTCGAGTTCCTGGACATGCGGGTGGGGGCCATCCAGTCGGGCATGGATTCGGAGGAGCGCTACCCCATCTACCGGGGCGACGCGGTTTACGGCACCAATTCCGAATTCGGCTTCGACTATCTGCGGGACAACCTGAAGGTCAGGCACGAGGACCAGGTGCAGGCGGCCCGCCACTACGCCATCGTCGACGAGGTCGACTCGGTGCTGATCGACGAGGCGCGCACGCCCCTCATCATCTCCGGCTCGACCCACCAGACGGCCGGCAAGTATTACGACGCCGACCGGGTGGCCCGGAAGCTCAAGGGGGGCGATCAAAACCTGGTGGAGGATCGCATCGCCCTGATCATGCATAGCGATGGCCTCCAGCGCGAGGACGCCCGGATGCGGGCGGAGGAGGACTGGGATTACGTCTATTCGGAGCGCGACCACACGGCCAAGCTGACCGAGCGCGGCATGCACCAGGTCCTCCGCCTGCTCGACATGCAGGACATCTATTCGGGCGAAAACCTCGACATGCCGCATTTCATCGACAACGCCTTGCGCGCCCACGCCCTCTACAAGAAGGATCACCATTACATCGTCCGCGACGGCGAGGTGTTCATCGTCGACGAGTTCACCGGCCGGGTCATGGAGGGCAGGCGCTGGTCGGACGGGTTGCACCAGGCGGTGGAGGCGAAGGAGCAGCTGACCATCAAGGACGAGTCGCAAACCGTCGCCACCATCACCTACCAGAATTTCTTCCGTCTCTACGACAGCCTGGCCGGCATGACCGGCACCGCCATGACCGAGGCCAAGGAATTCGACCGCATCTACCGCCTGGGGGTGGTGGCCATACCCACCAACCGCCCGCTCCGGCGGGTCAACCACCCCGACCTGATCTACGGCACCCTGGCCGAAAAATACAACGCCATCATCGACCACGTGGCCGATGTCCACGCTTCCGGCCAGCCCATCCTCATCGGCACCGTTTCCATCGAGCGCTCGGAGGTGATTTCCGATCTGCTCAAGCGGCGCGGCATCGCCCACGAGGTACTCAACGCCAAAAACCACGCCCGCGAGGCCCTGATCGTGGCCGAGGCCGGCAAGATGGGGGCGGTCACCGTCGCCACCAACATGGCCGGCCGCGGCACCGACATCAAACTCGGCTCCTTCACCCTGGAGGAGCTCATCGAGCATTGGCGGCGGCGGGGGATCGCCCCAAAAAAGGAGATTGACGCCGCCATGCCCCGGCCGGCCCTCCGGCTGGCCATGCTGGAATACTGGGTCGACCACTACCTGCGCTTCCCGGAAAGCAAGGTCAAGGAGGTGAAATTCGCCGACAAGACCCTGGAGCAATGGGAGGCCGAGCTCCAGTCCTTCTGGCGGGAATGGGGCGTCCACGGCCCGGCCATCGCCGAAACGGTGGCCGGGCTGGGCGGGCTCCACATCGTCGGCACCGAGCGGCACGAGGCGCGCCGCATCGACAACCAGCTCCGGGGCCGCTCCGGCCGCCAGGGCGACCCGGGCTCCAGCCGCTTCTTCCTCTCGCTCGAGGACGACACCATGCGCATGTTCGCGGCCGACAAGGTCAAGCGCTTCATGCAGTGGGCCGGCCTGCGCGACGGCGTGCCCATCGAGTCGCGGATGGTGACCCGGACGGTGGAGAACGCCCAGCGCAAGGTCGAGGAGCGTAACTTCGAGATCCGCAAGAACCTCCTCGAATACGACCAGGTGATGAACGAGCAGCGCCTGGTGGTCTATGGCCGGCGCCAGCAATGGATCGAGGGGGAGTCGCTGCGCGATTCGATCCTCGAGTATTGCGGCTCCTTCATTTCGCGCCGGGTCTCCGCCCTTATGGCCCAACCGGCCGAAGAGTGGGACTTCCCCGCCCTGGCCGGCCAGTTGCGCGACCTGTTCCTCATCGAGGCGGATCCGGGCGAAATGCGGGAGCTGGCCGGCCAGGGCGCGGGCGAGGACAGGCTCGCCGCCTACCTGATCGAATGCCTGGAAAAGGTTTACGACGCCAAGGAGGAGCGCCTGGGCCCGGAAATCATGCGGGTCATCGAAAAATTGATCCTCCTCGAAACCATCGACCGCAAGTGGATGGATCACCTCTACGCCATGGATCTCCTCAAGGACGCCATCCATCTGCGCAGCTTCGCCCAGCAGGATCCCAAGGTGCGCTACAAGATCGAGGGATTCGAAATGTTCGAGGAGATGTGGGAGAACTTCGAGAACGAGGTGGCGCAACTCGCCATACGGGTGAATCCGGCCCCGGCAGGCGGGGCCATGCGGCCGCGGGAAAGGGTTCAGGCCCGAGAGGCGGTGCGGCAGGACTTCGCGGCCAGGGCGGAATCGGCCAACCAGATCGGGGCCGACGCCGGCGGCCAGGGCCGGTCGACCATCAGGAACGCCGGCAAAAAAACCGGCCCGAACGCCCTCTGCCCCTGCGGCAGCGGCAAAAAATTCAAGAAATGCTGCGGAAGGAAGCGTTGACATGAATCTCCTGGACGCCGCCTACGCCGTCACCCTGGGGCCGCATTACTGCTGGCACCGCCTGGTCACCGGCCGCTACGGCTCCAAGGCCGGGGAAAAAACCGGCCGGCCGCCGGATCGCTTCCGCTCCTCGGAGACGGCGGCGGCCGGGAGCCCCGGCAATTTTCGCGAGGCGCCCTGCCTCTGGCTGCACGCGGTGAGCGTGGGCGAGGCGGCGGCGGCGGCGGAGCTCGGGAAGTTATTCCTCGCCAGCCATCCGCTGTGGGACATCCGCGTGTCCACCACCACCGCCACCGGCCGGAAGGTGGCGGAAAGGCATTTCGGCGTCGAAAACGTCGTCTACTTTCCCCTGGACTTCTCCGGCATGGTGGCCCGCGCCTTCGCCCGGCTGCGCCCTAGCCTGGTGGTCCTGATGGAACTGGAAATCTGGCCCAACTTCCTGGCCGAGGCGGCGCGGCGCGGCGTTCCGGTGGCGGTGGCGAACGCCAGGATCACCGAGCGCTCGGCCAGGCGGCTGGCCTGGGTCCCCTGGCTGGCCCGGCGGATGGCCATGGCGGTGGACGAATGGTATGTCCAGACGAATGAATACGCCGAACGGCTGAGGCGGATCGGCGTACCGGACGAGAGGATCGAGGTCGCCGGCTCGATCAAATACGACTCGATTCCGGAGACGATCGATCCCGACGAGGGCCGGTTTTACCGGCGGCTTTTCGGCTGTGGCGAGCTGTACCGCCACGAGGGCGGCGCCTCCGCCCTGGCGGTGGCCGGCAGCACCCATCCAGGGGAGGAGGCGGTTTTCCTGGCGGCGTTATGCGCCGCCGCCCCGACCGGCGCCGGCCGCCCCCTGGCCGTGCTGGCCCCCAGGCACCCGGAACGCCTGGACGAGGTGGAGAAGCTCGCCCGCCCCTTCGGCAAGGTACGCCGGCGCAGCAGCCTGCCGGAACTGCCGCCCCCGGGCGGCAGCCTGGAGCGCGAGGCCGACATCATCCTGATCGACAGCCTCGGCGAATTGGCCAGAATCTATGGCGCCGCCGACTTCGCCTTTGTCGGCGGCACCCTGATCCGGCACGGCGGGCAGAACTTCATGGAGCCCTGCGGCCTCGGCAAACCGACCGCGGTCGGCCCCCATCTCTGGAATTTCCAGGAACCGGCCGAGCTTCTCATCGGCGCCGGCCTGCTCCGCCGGGTGGACGGGCCGGACGGGCTCCGCCAAGCCATGGCGGAATGGCTGGCCGACCCGGCGGCGGCGGCGGAACTGGGGGAGCGGGCCCGCGGCGAGCTGCTCAAGCGCCGCGGCGCCGCCCGGCGCATGGCGGATCGGCTGGACGCCCTGGCCCGGCGCGCGACTCGGATGGAGCCGGATTTGAACGGCGTTTAGCCTTCCGGACGAGGCGGCGCCCGTCCGCCGTATGACAACCGCCGCTAGAAATAACCATACCGGAACCCCGGAAATCGCGCCGGAGAAGGCGGACTGAAAAGGCGGCTTTTTTTTACCGGGCGGCTAGGGCAACCCTTCCCGCGCCATCTGGCGCAACAATTCCGCATAGCCGGGATATTTGCTCCGCAACACCTTGAAACTGGCCAGGATATGCTCTATATCCCTGGCGCTCAGGCCGTACAGGCGGGCCACGGTTATATCAAGGGCGGCTTTTTTAAGGTCGAATTGTTTGTCGGTCTTGATGAGCTCGCCGTCCCCGATGCCAAGGGCAATCTTGATTTCGGCCAAAAGCTCCGGGGCGCGATAGAGGCTTAAGAGCGCCGAATCCCTCGCCATTCCCTTATAAACGTCCCCGTCCGCCAGTTCGGCCTCGCTTGGCTGCGGCAGCGGCAGGCGCATCAGGTAGGTTTTG
>JAISYD010000025.1 GCA_031270145.1 Planctomycetota bacterium | reverse complement strand
ATCGGCGAGATGGCAAAAGCGCCATTCAACGCCTGCACGATCATGGAAAGGCCGCGATCAAGGTCTTCAATCCCTTGCAGCGCTTCCAGCGAGCAATAGAGCGCATACAGTCGCCCTTCCGCGTTGATTTTCCGCGTCAGCGCCCGCAGGAGCGTGGTCTTCCCCGACTGCCGGGCGGCGTGGACGACGAAATACTGCTTCCGCTCGGCCAGTTGACGCGCCTCCGGCAGGCGATCAACGGCTGGAAGCATGTAATGCTCGCCGGGAACGCAGGGGCCGGCGACGTTGAAATACTTCGGGATGACTGGTTCCATGTCCTGCGGCCCCCTTGAGTGTGATCGGGTGGAAGCGGCCGGCTTCCGGAAGATGGCATTATACTTCAAAGCTGGCCGGAAAACAACCGGCGCGGAGCCAGCAGCAGGGTCATTCGCTTCTCCGCCCGGCGACGGCGTCGATAGAGCGTGTCCCGTTCTCCGCGTAGTATTCCAATCCTTCCGGGACGCATTTGAATCCGGCCTGGCGTATCAGAGTGACGGAAATTTTTTCAAAACGCTCGTACAACGATGGCGACGAGATAATCGTCTCCCCATGCAAGTCCGTGCAAGGAAAAACAGTATACGGATAATGCCGGGGTATGGTCAACCTGAACCGAATAACCCCGGCCCCTCGAATCCCGCTCTTGCCAAGGCGGCCGGTCCGGCTATAATCTGACAAGCGGGTTCATACGGTAGGTTTTCTTTTTCAGGGAGGTTCAGCACATGCTGTCGGCGGAAAAAATCAGCCGGTACGAGATCAAGTGCAAACAGTTCAGGATTGACCTGATCAACCTGTTGCACAAAATCCAGACCGGCCACCCGGGCGGTTCGTTGTCGGCCGTGGAAATCGTCACCATCCTGTACCATGAAGTTCTGAACGTCGATCCGAAAAATCCCCAAAAGCCCGATCGCGACATTTTCATCCTCGGCAAGGGGCACGCGGCCCCCATCCTCTACCTGGTTTTGGCTGACGCCGGATTTTTCCCGAAGAACGAGCTCGCCACCCTGCGCCAGCTCGGGAGCCGCCTCCAGGGCCACCCCTGCGCCCACAAGCTTCCGGGCGTCGAGCTTTCCACCGGCCCCCTCGGGCTTGGCATTTCGGCCGCCGCCGGCCGCGCCCTGGCCGGCAAAATGGACAAAAGCCGTGAAAACGTTTATGTCCTGCTGGGAGACGGTGAAATCCAGGAGGGCATTGTCTGGGAGGCCGCCATGGCCGCCGCCAAGTACAAGCTGGACAACCTGATCGCCGTCCTCGACCTGAACGGCGTCCAGCTTGACGGCGTCACCGACGAGATCATGCCTCTGGGCGACGTCAAGGCCAAATGGGCCGCCTTCGGCTGGCATTGCCTCGAAATGGACGGCCACGACCTGGCCGACGTCCACGCCAAGCTGATTCAGGCCCGGGAGTTGCGGAACGGCAAGCCCGTCATGGTCGTCGCCAAAACGGTCAAGGGCAAGGGCGTGTCCTTCATGGAGGGGAAGAACGCCTGGCACGGCAAACCCATTGGCGCGGCCGAGCACGCCGCCGCCCTGAAAGAATTGGAGGCCAAATGATGGAAACCATAGCCATGCGCGACGCCTACGGCGCGGCCCTGGCCGAGCTGGGCTCGGAGCTTCCCGACCTGGTGGCCCTGGACGCCGACGTCGCCGGATCCAGCAAAAGCTCGGTTTTCGGGGCCAAGTTCCCCGACCGCTTCTTCAACGTCGGCATCGCCGAGGCCAACATGGCCGGCCTGGCCGCCGGACTGGCCCTGAAGGGCAAAATCCCCTACGTCCACTGCTTCGCCGCCTTCATGATGCTGCGCGCCGCCGATCCCGTCCGGAGCCTGGCCTGCTACCAAAACCTGCCGGTGAAGTTCTGCGGCACCTACGCCGGCCTGTCCGACGCCTACGACGGGGCCAGCCACCACGCCGTTTCCGACATCTCCTTTTTCCGGGCCCTGCCGAACATGAGGGTGATCTCCCCGGCCGACGGAGTCGAGACCCGCGAGGCCGTCCGGGCCGCCGCCCGGATCGACGGCCCGGTGTATCTGCGCATTTCCCGCGCCGAGGTGCCGAAGAGCCTCTTCGGCGCCGGCTACCGGTTCGAGTTCGGCAAGGGCGTCGTCGCCCGCGGGGGCGGCGACCTGACTATCGTCGCCACCGGCTACATGACCGCCAAGGCTCTCCAGGCGGCGGAGCTTCTTGCCAAGGACGGCGTCCAGGCGCGGGTCGTGAACATCCACACCGTCAAGCCCATCGACCGCGCCTTGATCGCCAAATGCGCCAGGGAGACCGGCGCGATGGTGACCTTCGAGGAGCACAGCGTCCTGGGCGGCCTGGGGGCGGCGGTGGCCGAGGTCCTGGGGCAGGAGGCCCCGATCCCCCTGGAGATGGTCGGCATCCAGGACGTTTTCGCCGAATCCGGCGATTACGAGAAGCTGCTTGAGAAATACGGGCTTTCCCCGGCCCGGGCGGTTGAAAAGGCCAGGGCTGCTCTCGCCCGCAAGGGGAAATAGGGGCTAAAAACGGCTGTACGCCCCATTCCGGCGGGGCTGAGGTTTCTTTTCGGTTTCACGCACAAGGAGCAAGGAAATGAATGAACCCATGCGCAAGTACATGCGGGTCGGCATCGTCAATTTCATGGCGTTCCCCGCCACCATGCGGGGCGAGGGGCCCATCATCGAGGCCACCCGCGCCATCTGCCGCGACGATTACTTCGACGTCATCGAGGTGACCTGGATCAAGGACGCCGAAACCCGCAAGCAAGTCAGGAAAATGGTCGAGACCGCCGGCCTCACCCTCACCTACGGCGGCCAGCCCCGCATGCTCACCACCGGCTCCAACATCAACGATCTCGACGACGCCAAGCGCAAGGCCGCCCTTGATTCGCTCAAGGCCGGCATCGACGAGGGCTACGAGCTCGGCGCCAAGGGCTTCGCCTTCCTTTCCGGCAAATACCAGGAGGAATCCAAGAAGAAGTCGTTCGAGGTTCTCCTCGATTCCACCACCCAACTCTGCGAATACGCCGCCGCCAAGGGCGACATGCCGGTGCTGCTCGAGGTCTTCGACTACGACTTCGACAAAAAATCCCTGATCGGCCCGGCGCCGCTGGCCCGCAAATTCGCCGACAAGATCAAGTGCAAATGCCACAATTTCGGCCTGATGGTCGATCTTTCCCACATCGTGCAGATCCACGAGAGCATCCGCGAGAACATCCTCCCGATCGCTCCCTACGTCCGGCACGCCCATATCGCCAACGCCGTGATGAAGCCCGGGGCCGAGGCGGTGGGCGACATGCATCCCCGCTTCGGCTTCCCCAACTCCGAGATCGGGGTCCCCGAGGTGGTCGAGTTCCTGCGCACCCTTTTCGACATCGGTTATCTCAACGCCAAATGCCCGCCCATCGTCAGCTTCGAAGTGAAGCCCTGGGGCGACGGCGAGGATCCGGAATTCGTCATCGCCAACGCCAAGCGCACCCTGAACGAGGCCTGGGCCAGGCTCTGAGGCGGCCCCGCCCGCGCCGGGACTGGCCCGGCGACCGGGGAATTGATTGTTCCCGCAAGGAAAGGAATCGGATCCATGAAGATCGTCGTATTGGACGGCTATACCCTGAACCCCGGCGACATTGACTGGAAGGGGTTTGAAAAGCTGGGCGAATTCAAATGCTACGACCGCACCACCACCAAGAAGGAGGAGTCGGCCAAGATCCTCGAGCGCATCGCCGACGCCGACGCGGTCATCACCAACAAGACCCCGATAACCCGCGAAATCCTCGAGGCCAAACCCAAGGTCAAGTACATAGGCGTCCTCGCCACTGGCTACAACGTGGTGGACGTCGCCGCCGCCAAGGAAAAGGGAGTGGCGGTGACCAACATCCCCACCTACGGCACCACCGCCGTGGCGCAGTTCGTTTTCGCCCACCTGCTGGAATTCTGCCACCACGTGGCGCACCACGCCCAGACCGTCAAGGACGGCCGCTGGGCCAAGTCGGAGGATTTCTGCTACTGGGACTACCCCCTGATCGAGCTGGCCGACAAGACCATCGGCGTCATCGGCTTCGGCCGCATCGGGCAGACGGTGGCCAAGATCGCCGTCGCCTTCGGCATGAAGGTCCTGGCCCACGACGAATACGTCAACAAGGCGCTTGAGACCGATTCGATCAAATACGCCACGTTGGATGAGGTCCTGAGCCAGTCGGACGTCATCAGCCTGCACGTCCCCCTGTTCGACTCCACCAAGGGCATGATCAACAAGTCCTCCATCGCCAAGATGAGGGACGGTGTGTTCATCATCAACACCTCCCGCGGCCCGTTGGTGGTGGAAAAGGACATAATCGAGGCGCTGGAGAGCGGCAAGGTGGCCGGCTACGGTTCGGACGTGGTCGAGGTCGAGCCAATCCTGGCGGACAACAAGCTGCCGCGGACCAAGAACTGCCACATCACGCCGCACATCGCCTGGGCGCCCAAGGCGGCCCGCATTCGGCTGATGAACATCGCGGTCGACAACCTGGCCGCTTTCGTCAAGGGCAGCCCCGTCAATGTGGTGAACAAGTAGGCCGACCCCCGGGCCGGACGCCGGCGGAACGCGGCCTTTCCGGGCATGGAGGCGGATGTCCTCCATGCCCGGGTTCGCGTCCGGCGTCCAACCCGCCTGAAACGGAACAAATGATCGGCAAGGGAACGGCCATTCAGTTCCGGGAATCATGCGGCCGGTCCGCCGGAGAAGATCCGGCATGAGACTCGTCCCGCCCGATCTTTCCGGGCTTCCCGTCCAGTTGCGCTGGCCGTTGCTGGCCGCCCTCACGCTGGCCTTCGCCCACGCGCTGGTATCCCTGCGCCTCCCGGCCGGCATCCTCATGGGCGCCATGGGAGCGGCGATCCTCCTGGCCGTATCGGGCGCCAGGGTCGGGATGCCGAAAACGCTTTTTTCCCTGGCCCAGGGCATGGTCGGCTGCCTGGTCGCCTCCTCCATCTCCTCCGACACCCTTGGGAGCATCGCCCGGAGCTGGCCGTTTTTCCTTTCCATGGTCTTGGGCGTGTCCGGCATCAGCGCCGTCATCGGCTGGCTGCTGGCCCGGGCCGGCGCCATGCCGGCCGCCACCGCCATCTGGGGAACCTCGCCGGGGGCGGCCTTGCTGATGACCGTGATGTCCGGGGATTTCGGAGCCGATTCGCAGCTGGTCGCCTTCATGCAATACCTGCGGGTCCTGGTGGTCACCATTTCCGCCACCACCCTGCCCCTGTTGCTGGGCGCGGAGGCGGCGGCCGCGCCGGTCCGGGCGGATGCGGGCTTTGACCTTCCGTCCGTGGCCTGGGCCTTGGGCCTGGGAGCGGCGGGGACGTTTTTGGGCCGGCGGCTCAATTTCTCCGCCGGGCCCATGCTGTTCCCGATTCTGGCGCTGCCCCTCCTCACCGCCGCCGGGCTGGCGCGGGTCCGCCTTCCCTGGCAGCTTTTCGCCGTCTCCTATTGCCTGGTGGGCTGGAGCGTGGGCATGCGCTTCACCCGCGACATCATCGCCCACGCCCTGCGCCTCTTCAGCCGCATCCTCGCCTCCATCGTCGCCATGATCCTGGCCTGCGGCCTGCTGGCCTGGCTTTTCGTGCTGGCGGGAGGCGTCGATCCGCTTACCGCCTTCCTCGCCTCCTGCCCCGGCGGCATGGATTCGGTGGCGATTATCGCCGCCTCGGTCGGGGGCGACGTGCCGCTGGTGATGGCGGTCCAGACCGGCCGCTTCATTTTCGTCCTCTTCACCGGCCCGGCCCTGGCCGCTTTCCTGACCAGGCGGTTGAAAAGGCGGCTTGCCGCCGGGGATGCGGGGGAATGGAAGAAACCGCGTTGAAAATCGCCGTCATTTGCAAATCAAGATACGGGACAAGCAAACCATGCGCCGCCTGGATTGCGGAGGATTTGAGGGCTGATTTGCTGGAGCATGGCGAAGCGCGCCAAGGAAAACGTTGACGAAAACCTTCACGCGTCATATCATTATTGGCACGAGGCGGCGGTTGACGGCGCGCCCGGGCGGTTTTGCCTTGGCGAATCGCTTTTCACCCCCTGGCGCGCCTGGCGGCAAAAGCGGCGGCGGGCGGCAGGGCGGTTTCCCGGCCTTTCGCCGTTGTTGCCGGCCCTTTCCCCCGGATCGGCGGACGGGCGGCTTGTTTTGCGCCCGGCCCGGAAGCAAAGGAGACGCGGATGACCAGCGATGCCCGCTATAAAATCCTGGCGGTGGACGACGAAGCCCAGAATCTGGCGGAACTGAACCGCATCCTATGCGCCGAATACACTATTTTGACGGCGAGCTCCGGGCGGACGGCCCTGCAGCGGATTGCCGAGGAGAGGCCGGACATCATCCTGCTAGACGCCGCCATGCCGGACATGGACGGCTTCGAGGCGCTGGCGAACCTGAAGAACGACTCCGACATCAGGAACATCCCCGTCATCATCATGATCGAGCCGGAAGGCGGGGAGGACGACGAGGAAAAGGGGCTTTTCCTGGGCGCGGTGGACTGCCTCGCCAAACCCTTCAAAAGCTCCATGGTCAAGGCCAGGATCAGAACGCACATGCAGATTGTGCACCACCTGCGCATGGTGGAGCGGCTCGGCATGATCGACCCCCTGACCGGCATCGCCAACCGGCGCAGCTTCAACGACCGGGTCGCCATGGAGTGGCGCCGGGCCGCGCGGGACAAGAAGCCGCTGTCCCTGATGATGATCGACGTGGACAATTTCAAGCTCTACAACGGCGCCCACGGGCATCCGCAGGGGGACGTCCTGCTCAAGGCCATCGCCCGCATCTTAGCGGCCGCGGCCAAGCGCCCGGGCGATCTCGCCGCCCGGCTGGGCGGCGAGGAATTCTGCCTGATGCTGCCCCAAACGAATCCGGACGCCGCCCTGGCCATCGCGGAAGGCGTCCGCGCCTTGGTGGAGGCGGCGCGGATCCCCACCGCCGCCGGGACCCGCATGACCTCGGCCACCATAAGCATCGGCGTCCTCACCGCCATCCCGCAAAAAGACGAGACCGCGCGGGATTTCATCGCCAAGGCGGACGCCAACCTGTATATGGCCAAAAACACCGGCAGGAACAAGGTGGTCAGTACCTGAAAAAAGGGAGCGTCCATGCGTTTGTTGCGGCAGCTGGCCGTCATTTTCGGCGTTTGCCTGGCCGGGGAGGCCATGGCCGGGGCGTCGCCGATCGCCTTCCCTGGCAGCGTCATGTCCATGGTCATCATGTTCCTGGCCCTGGCGGTTGGGGCGATCCGGCTGGAATGGGTCCGGGAGGCCGCGGATTTCCTGACCGCCAACATGGCGTTTCTGTTCGTGCCCCTGGGCGTGGCGATCCGGGAGGATTACGGTCTGCTGCAAAACCACCTGGGGAAAATCATCGCCATCTGCGCCGTCACCACGGTCATTGTCTTCTGGGTCTCGGCCCGGGCCGCCGGAGCGGCGCTGAAATGGCAAAACCGCCGCCGGATCGGGGCGCCCGATGCCGGCTAGCCTTTTCAGCCATCCCCTTTTCGGTCTGGCGGAATGCATCCTTGCCTATTCCCTGGGCCTCTGGATCAATCGCAAAATCCGTTCCCCCCTGACAAACCCCCTGTGCCTGGCCATAGCCGCGCTGATCGCGGCGCATTATTTGGCCGGGATACCCTACGGCGATTTCAACCAGGGCGGACGGGTGTTGACCATGCTTCTGCCGCCCGCCATAGCCGGGTTGGCGGTGATTGTCCACCGGCAGCGGAGCCTCCTGAGGACCGCCCTGCTGCCGCTGTTGGCCGGTTGCGTCGCCGGATCGGCGGCGTCGGTCGCCAGCGTCTATCTGCTCGGCCGGGCTTTGGGACTGGATCGGGCGCTCCTGGTTTCGCTCCTTCCCAAGTCGGTGACCGCCCCGATTGCGGCAAGCCTGGCGTCCGGGCACGGCGGCGCGGCTTCAATCGCGGCGGCGGCGGTGATTTTCACCGGGATGCTTGGATCGGTGGCCGCGCCATTCCTGTGCCGGCTGTTCCGGGTGACGGATCCGCTGATCCAGGGGGTGGCCATCGGGACCAGCAGCCACGCGGTGGGGACGGCGAGGGCGGTGGAATTGGGGGAGGTCCAGGGCGCCGCCTCGAGCGTCGCCATAGCCATCGCCGGGCTGGCGACATCCTGTTTATTCCTGCTGCTCGCCTAAGCCGGCCCTTGCGGCCCCCATAAAAAATTTGCGCCCCGGAAACGGTTATGCTATCATACATTCTCCAATAAAACCGAGCGGGGGGGACAAATGGCGGACAAGCATTCCTGCGGAGTGGGGCTGATCGGGGCCGGCGTGGTCGGGGGCGGCGTGGCCGGGCTGTTGTTGAGCCGGAGGGAACTCCTGGCCCGGCGCACCGGGATCGACATCGAGCTGCTGGCGGTGGCGGACGTCGACGCCGCCCGGGCGGCCGCCCTGGGCGTGCCGGAGAAAAAAATACTCGCCGACTACCGCCTCCTTTTCGACAATCCGGAAATCAAGGTGGTGGTGGAGTTGATCGGCGGCGTGGGGGTGGCGGCCAACGCGATCCTGGACGCCATCGAGGCCGGCCGGCACGTGGTGACCGCCAACAAGGCCCTCCTGGCCAAGCGGGGCCGGGAAATTTTCGCCAAGGCCGACAAAAAGGGCGTCATAGTCGCCTTCGAGGCGGCGGTGGCCGGCGGCATCCCCCTGATCCTGGCGCTCCGGGACGGCTTGGTCGCCAACCGCATGCAGTCGCTGCTCGGGATCGTCAACGGAACCTGCAACTACATCCTTTCGCAAATGGCGGCTAGCGGCCGCCCCTTCGCCGAATGCCTGGCCGAGGCCCAGCGCCTCGGCTTCGCCGAGGCCGACCCCTCCGCCGACATCGACGGGCTGGACTCGGGGCACAAGCTGGCCCTGCTTTCGGCCCTGGCCTTCGAAACCTGGATCGACTTCCCGAGCCTCCATATAGAAGGCATCCGGGACATCCGGGACGAGGACATCAGGATCACCGGCAACCTCGGATACACCCTGAAGTTGCTGGGGGTCATCCGGCCCGAGCAGCCGCCCGAGATCATCGCCAAGGGCTCCGGCGGCGGCTCCGGCCGGCTTTTCCTCTCGGTGCATCCGGCGCTGCTGCGCCGCGGGGATCCGCTGGCCGGCGTCTCCGGCAGCCTGAATGCGGTCAAAACCGAGGGCGACGCGGTCATGGAAAGCATGTTTTGCGGGCGCGGGGCCGGCCGCTACCCCACCGCCTCGGCCGTGGTTTCGGACATCGCCCTAGCCGCCTCGGCCGCCGTTTTCGGAGGCCGGGGGCCGCGCTGGTCGCCGCCGGAGGAGAACGCCTATTCCCTGGCCCCCATCGCCGACTACCGCACCCGCTACTACCTCCGCTTCACGGTGCTGGACGCGCCGGGGGTCCTGGGCCGCATCACCACCGTGCTCGGCCGGAATCAGGTGTCCATCGCCGCCGCCCACCAATTCGAGGGCGATCATCCGGACGGCGCCGCGTCGGTATGCATCTTCTCTCATGTGGCCCGCGAGGGCGACATCCTGGCCTCGCTGGCGGAGATTGGCGGCATGGATTTCCTGCGGGGCAAGCCGGCCCTGATCCGGATCGAGGAATAACCAGCCATTTCGGGAGGTTCGGCCATGACTGACGCTTCCGGGCACAAGGCGAATCGGGGCATAGCGGGGAAGCTGGCCGCCTGGCTAGTGGACATCGCGCTGGAGCCGGGCTGGCGGCGCTGGCTTCTTTTCACCCTGCTGGCCATCCTGCTCGCCGCCCTGGCCGGATTGACGCTGGATCGGATCGATCCGCGAACCGACCCATCGGCTCTGGTGTCCCGCTCGTCGCGCCTGTACCTTGAAACCCGCGACGCTAAAACATTTTTCGCCCGGGCCGGCGCCTGGCCCGGCTGGTCGCGGGAGAGGCTGACCGAATCCCGGGACATCGACGACGACAAATGGAACCGACTGCAAATCGATTTGGCCGGGCTGGCCGGAGCGGCCATTCCCAGCCTCGGCGTTCGGACGCCCCTGCGCTGGCTGGCCGAATCGACCCGGCTCGCCTTGGCGCTGAGCGAGGACGACGGCACGCCCGGCTGGACGCTGTTGTTCGACATCCCCGAGCCACGGGAATGCCTGGCCGAGCTCGGGGTGGAGCCGGGGCTGCGGCTGGAACGGATCGGCGACGCGTCCGGCGGCGGCCAGCTTTTCCGCCTTTCCGGCAATGCCGGCGGCAACCTCCATTTGGCCGCCGCCGGACCCTGGCTCATCGTGGCCCCGGCCCAAAAGGCGGCGCAATTTGCCTTGGACAGTTGGGGCAGCCCCGCCTTTTCGCTGGCCAATTCCGGCCTGGTTCCGGTCTGGCGGCGCGGCGCCGTCCTGCGCGGCGCCCTAGATCCGTCGTATTTGACCGAAAGCGCCCGGGGCGGGGCCTGGCTGGACGCCCTGGGCGGCTGGCTGGACGCCGACGCCCGTCTCGGCTTCACCGCCCGCTTCGACGAAGCCGGGATCGGGGACGCCGAATTCGAAATCCGCAAGTTCAGCGCCGCGCCGCCCGGCGGCGGCCTTTGGCCTCTTGTGCGCATCGTCCTAGCGCTCTTGGGCATCGCTTGCCTGCTCCTGATCCTGCTCATCATCCTAGCCGCCGTCGGGTTCGGCGCCCGGCTGAAAATCCTGGCCATCCGGGCAGGGCTGTCCTCCGCTCCCAAACCGGTCCAGGTCGAATTGTCGACGGCGTTTATGGAGGACGCCGGACTGGCGCCGGGGAAAAATGCCGAAGAGCGGGCAACCGATGCCGCCAAGCCGGAGTGACAAGGCCAGCGCGCCCGTCCAGATCTTACCCAATTCGTCAAGGACGACGCGGAATACGACATCAATGATTATTTTCCCTCGGCCCTTGACGCTTGCACCTTCAACGGCAAACTCCTGGCCATCCCCAACACCAGCGAAACGCCGGTCCTTCGGATGGCCAGGAATTACGGCCCCGCCGGCATCCTCAACATGAACCGGCCGCAAGGGGTGGCGGTCTATACGCAGGGGAAGGGCGCCATTTATCTTGACTGCAGCTCCCAGTACAACCAGATACTCAATCCCAAGAATTCCCAGTTGGCTCACCTCACCGGGGTATCCATGTTCCCGGCCGGCCCGGCCAAACACAGCTTCTTCTTCGTCACCTCCTGGGGCATCGGCATCGCCAACGGCAGCGCCCACAAGGAGGCGGCTTGGAAATTCATTCGCTGGTTCACCGACAAGGAGCGCACCCTCTACCTCCAGGGCGAAAAATCGGTGCAATGCTGCCGTACCTCGATTTACAACCATCCGGACGGCATGCGGAATTTCCCCGCGGATTGGGCCGAGGCGGTTAGCGAATCCATAAAATTCGGCGTGCCGTTCGACCGGCCGCCGGTGATTGCGGTTGGCGAGGCCAGGGACATCATAGGCGAAGTGGCGGTCAGCGCCATACTCAACCAGGATTTCAAGGCCGCCGCCAAGACGGCCCAGGCCAAGTTCCAAGAGTTGCTTGATCGCGAGGGCCTCTACGGCAAAAAATGATCCGCGACGAAAAATTACCCGCCACGTCCAGGGATTCCCGGCTTTCGGGAATCCCTGGTTTGCCTGAAAGCATGGAACAGGGCCCAGGCAAGGGACGTTCGCGCCGCCGGACGCGGCGCGGAGGGGGCGCTTTATAATGATCCGCCCAGGGCGCGCGGCCAGTATGGAAGTTTTGCGCAACCGCGCGCCTGCCTGTCCCGAGTGAATCGGGGTCATTTAGTTTTTGGCGAACGTCCCGGCCTGCCCGCGAAGCGCGCAAAGACGGCCCAATGCCGGCAAAAATTTCTTCCAAAAGCGGCGCGCGCAATGCGCCGCGCTGTAAACCATATGTTGGCCTGGTTAATATACAGACCCGTTATGTGCGGCGGGGGCGTACCCTGCTGTTTATTTGGCAAACCGATTTTGAAAAAAATCGGTAAACGGCGTAAATTCATCAACATAAGAAACCGGAATTATCAACGCGCCAGAACTTCCCCAAGCCGC
>JAISYD010000229.1 GCA_031270145.1 Planctomycetota bacterium | reverse complement strand
CGAACAAACGGAAAAAGCCATTGGCGAAAACGCCGCTCCACGCCGCGCCATACTCCCGGACGGCTTAGCCTCCCCCCCGGAAAAACAGCAAATAACCCAGGCCGGCCAGGGCGGCGATGAACCCCGTCCCGACGACCGCCAGCCAAATCCTTAGCGCCGCCAGGCTTTGCCGCAATTGTTTTTCCGGCTGCCGGTCCCCGGCCTGGCGCGAGCGGAGGACGTTGGCGACGCTGCTCGACGGCAGGCCGGTCGCCGGGGGCGGAGCCTTCCCCTCGCGGCGGATTTCATCCAAGTCGCCCAGCAGAGTCTGGAAATCCTGGTAGCGATCCGCCGGCTGCTTGCGCATCAGCCGCTCGATCACCTCCGCCATTTTCGGCGGAATGTCGCGGACCACGTCGGAGATGGGCTTCGGATCGTTCTTGATATGCTGATCCATGACGTCGGACACGCTGCCCCCGAAGGGCGGGGAACCGGCCAGCATATGGTAGAGGGTGGCGCCAAGGGAATAAAGGTCGCTGCGGAAATCCAAGTTCTTCTCCCCCCGGGCCGATTCGGGCGAGATGTAGTCGGGAGTGCCCAGGACCTCGCCCTCGGTGGAAAGAACCGACTCCAGGCTGGATTTGACGAAGCCGAAATCGCCAAGCTTGGCGATGCCGCCCTTGGCGACCATGATGTTGCCGGGCTTGACGTCCCGGTGCACGATGCGCCGCTGCCGCAGATATTCGAGGGCGGCCGCGACCTGGAGGGCGATGGAAACGGCGGTCTGGGTGTTCATCCTGCCGTCGCGATCCAGGGTGGCGTCCACCGGCTCCCCGTCGACGAACTCCATGGAAAAATAGAGAGTGGATTTGTGGCGGCCGACGTCGATGACCTGGATGAGGTTGGGGTGGCTCAGGCGCCCCACCAAACGGGCCTCGACCAGGAAGCGCTTGCGAAATTCGTCATCCGTGACCCAGCGCTCGTGCAGCACCTTGAGGGCGACGATGCGCCCCATCGAAAGCTGCTTGGCCCGGTAAACCACGCCCAGGCCGCCCTCCCCCAGCTTGCCCAGTATCTCGTAGCCGCCGATGCGCTGGCCCCTGGCCCTGGCGTCGCGGATCAGCCGCTCCTTGGCCTTGTAGACGGCCCAGACCTGCTCCGACCTGAGGACGCCCCGCTCCAGGAGGACGTCCTCCACCGGGCGGCGGGGCTTGCCGGAAGCGGTTTCGCCGGCGATGATCCTCTCGACCTCCTCCAACTGTTCCCGGGTCAGCACCCGATGGGCGATGGCCAGGGTGGCGAAATCGAGATCCTTCTCCATATCCGGAAGATCGGCATTGTCCGCCATGGAGCCGCCCTTTCGTGAATGCGCCGCCTACCGGCCGATTTCCAGCCTCCGCGCGAGCGACAGATAAAAATCCCGCACGGAACGCTCCTGTTCCGAGGTCTCCACCGAACCCGGCCGCTCGCGGCGAACCAGGCGCAACGCCTCCTCCGCCGACGCCCCCCGGCTGACCAGGTAGCAAGCCAGCATGACGCCGGTGCGGCCATAGCCGGCGCCGCAATGCACCGCCACCGCCCCGCCGGCTCCGATCCAGCGGTCGGCAAAAGCCACAAACTCGGCTATCTGCTCCTGGGTCGGCGCGGCGAAATCGGCGATCGGCAGATGCAAAGCCGCAAGACCGGCGTCCCGGAGCGCCGCCGGCTCCAAGGCATCCTGGGTGAGGCTGACCAGCGCCGCCACTCCCTGGCGGACCAGCCCGGCGAGGTCCGAGCGCAGATCCCCCCACAATCCCCCCGGCCTGGCGCAGCCGGCCAGCTTGCCGGGTATGACGAAAGAGAAGTTTCCCGGCATCAGTCGCCGCCCCAGACGTCGAAGACGGCCTTGAAATCATACACGTCCCGAAATTCCTCCTTGGTGTCCGATTTTCGCCGCCGCCACTCGAGCTTCTCGTCATCCACCATCATAAATACGATTTCCCCGACGTCCCCGGTGGACGCCACGCCCCAATTTTCCAGCACCTGCCTGGCGAGGCAACCCCAGCGTTCCCGCGCCAGGCGCCGCATCGCCTCCAAGAGCTCGCGGCAACTGATATGGAAATCCTCCCCGCCGCCCCGCGAAGGGGCCGAATCATTGGCCCGCATCTCGCCGGATTTAAGCCACTTCAACGCGGCCGCCACCGAATCATTGACGAAAAAGAAGGCGGCCGGATCATAGCGCCCGTCCTTCCCGGCTATCAGCTCTATGCGTTCCCGCGCCTGCTCCAGCGTAAGCATGGGGTTCAACCGTCTTCCCGTTCCGCTTCCGCCGGCGATCCGGACGCCGCCGGATCGCCGGCGCCCGGAGGCGGGCGGGATCCGTTCCGGCAGGGGCAGGCGGAGCCGGGAAGGTCATTGCGCCTGGCCCCGCCGTCCCACCTGCCGCTCGGTTTGCCTCCGCGCCGGCCCCGGATCTCCCGAACGTCGTCCAGGGAGACGGTTTCCTGGCCGCCGTTGGGCAGGTTCAGGGTGACCAGCCGGCGGAAAATGTCGACGCTCACGACCTCGCCGGCGAAATCGTCTAGCACGCAAACCGCCCCCTTGGCCGGCATCTCGGCCTGGAGGGCCGAATAGACGCAGTCCTCGAACCTGAGGCAACACATGAGGCGGCCGCAATGGCCGGAAATTTTCGAGGGATCGAGGGTGGTCTTCTGCATCTTGGCCATGCGCATGGTGACGGGCTCGAGGTTGCGAATGAAGACGCGGCAACAAAGTTCGCGGCCGCAATGCTCGTAATCGGCCAGCAGCCGGGCCTCGTCCCTGACCCCGATCTGGCGCATCTCGATGCGGGTACGGTAGCGGCGGGCCAAATCCTTCACCAACTCCCGGAAATCCACCCGGTTGTCGGCCAGAAAATAGAAGATGATCTTGTCGCCCGAGAAGAGATGCTCCACTCCCACCAGGCGCATCGGAAGCCGCCGCGCCTCGATGCACTCGGCGCAGTTGGCGAATTCGTCCGGCTCGCGCGCCTCGCGGATGTGGGCGATGATTTTACGGTCGGTCTCGTTCGCCGCCCGGAGGAGTTCGCCCCGCACCTCCCCGTCCGGGCCGGCCGGAACGTCCGGAACGGCGGCGGACATCACCGCGCCGTAGTCAATGCCGCGGGCGGTGCGGACTATCACCTCGTCGCCCGGGCGGAATTCGCCGGACTCGGCGGAAAACCGCTCCGTCGCCGCCATAAGGCCGTACCGGACGGTCACAACGAAATTCGCCATGCGCGGGACCACCTCCCTCATTCGGCGCCGGAGGCAAGGCGCATTTTCACCGCCACCTCGCCGCAATCCGGAAACTTCGGACATTTGACGCAAACCAGCCACACCTTGTGCGGCAGGCTGTTCCGGTCCATCCGCTCAAAACCGAAACGGCGAAAAAAATCCGGCACATAGGTCAGGCTGAACACCTCCCGGGCGCCAAAGGCCCGGGCGTCGTCCAGGGCGGCCAGCAGCAACTCCCGCCCCACGCCCCGGAGCTGAAACTTCAGCGCCACCGCCAGGGAGCGTATCTCCGCCAGGAGTTCCCAGGCCGGATCCACCGCCACGCAGCCGATCAGCCCGCCGTCCGGCGTTTCCGCGAGCAAAAAGTTGCGGATCCGCTCCAGCGTGTCGCCGACCGAGAGGGGGATCATCAGCCCGGCCCGGCCGAAATCGCGGGTGAGATCAATTATCGCGCCGACGTCCGGGAGCCTGGCCCGGCGGATTTTGACTTCGATTTTCGCCGCGCGCGCCATGCGCGCCCTCCAGAAAGCCGGCTAGACGCCGTTCCAGTTGAACTCCATGTCGCAGTATCCGAGGGCGGCGTCGGCGACGATGGAAATGGACAGGCCGCCCTCGGCCTCGATGGCGGCCAAGGCGGCCCGCTTGGCGTTGGCCAGGGACATGGCCGCGTCCGGATGCAGGCGGGCCGCGAGGCCGGCTCCGCGGCGCTCGCCAATGAAGACGCGCAATTTGCGGATGAATTCCAGCCCCAGCACGTCCAGCGATTTCCGGATACCGGTCCCCTCGCAGTGGGGACAGGGAGCGTAAAGCGTTTTCTTGACGCTCTGCCGAATGCGCTGCCGGGTCATCTCCATCACCCCAAGCTGGCTTATGGGGAGTATGGCGGTGCGGGCCCGGTCGCAGCGGACGGCCTGACGGAAAACATCCTCCACTTCCCGCCGATCATGGGCGCTTTCCATGTCGATGAAGTCTATCATGACCAGGCCGCCCAGATCCCGGAGCCGCAACTGCCGGGCCACTTCGACCGCCGCCTCCCGGTTGATGGCGATGATGGTCTCGCGGGTCGAATCCCCCTTGCGGAAGCGGCCGGTGTTGACGTCGATGGCGACCAGCGCCTCGGTCTGCTCGATGACGATTTCGCCGCCCGAGGGCAGCCGGACCGAACGGTCGAAGGTCCGCTCAATGGCCTCCTCCACCCCGTAGCGGTCGAAGATCGGCTCGGGATCCCGGTACAGGACGAGGCGATCGACGAATTCGGGCATGAAGGCGGAAAGGAACTTCTCCGCCTGGGCGAAGCCGGCCTCGCTGTCGATGACGATTTCGCCGATGTCGTCATAGACAAAATCGCGGATGGCCCTGACCACCAGATCGGATTCCCGGTACAGGGCCACCGCCGGCTTGTTCAGCCTGGCCTGCTCCCTGATGGCGTCCCAGAGGCGCGTCAGGCATTGGAGATCCTTCTGCAATTCCTCCTTGCCCCGGCCCATGCCGGCGGTGCGGATGATGAAGCCCATGTCGTGGGACGGCTCAAGCTGATCCAGGATGGACTTGAGGCTCTGGCGCTCGCGCTCATTGGTGATTTTCTTGCTCACGCCCCGTTTCGCCACCGCCGGCATCAGCACCAGGTAGCGGCCCGGCAGCGAGATGTAGGTGGTGAGGCTGGGCCCCTTGTTCGCCAACTGCTCGCGGGTTATCTGAACCAGGACCTCCTGCCCCTTGTACAGCATGTCCTCGATGCCGGCCCGGCCGCCGGAATGCTTTTCCTTCCGTTTGCGGCGCTTGAGCACATCGTCATAGCCGCCGAAGGGGGGGATGACGTCGGAGGCGTGCAGGAAGCCGTTCTTTTCGCCGCCGATGTCCACAAAGGCGGCCTGGAGGGTCGGCTCGATGTTCTGGATCTTCCCCTTGTAGATGTTGCCGTGGGCGAACCCCTTGTCGGCGCGATCGATATAGAGCTCCTCCAATCCGCCCGGGCTTATTATGGCCACCCGCATCTGCTCGGAATCGAGGACGTTCATCAACACCCGGCGCAAGGGCTTCCCCGCCTCCGAAGGCGCCGACGCCGACGGCTGGACAGCCGCCTCGCCGCCCCTTTCTCTTCTCTTTCGAGCCAAAATCGCCTCTCCCGCCATGCAAAACGCCAAAACCCGGCGTTCCCCGCGACTTCGCGGGGATCAACCGCCGCGCGCTCCGGCGGAATATCGGCCGAAGACGACATTAGTGTCCGTTTTTCCGGGATTATTGCAAGGATAATCGGCCGCGTCAGGGCAATCGCACCGTGTCGCCCGGCCTGGGCGGCGAGGCGGCGTGGAGAATCTCGCAGGCCACCATGCCGTCGTACACGTCGGTTATCCGCAAATCGCCGAACCACCGGCCGTCGCGGGACAATTCCAGCCGCATCCCGGCCGCCATCCCGAGATTCCGGCCGCCCTCCGCCATCAGCCGTTTCCTGGAGGCCGAAATGACCTGGAGCCGGCCGGCGCCGATCTCCGGCGGCGGCGCGCTTTTGCGGCCAAGCTCGTACCCGAGGCCGGCCCGGCCAGCCTCGACGGCGGGCGGCAGGGACGAAGCGATCACCCGGTCCCGGCCGGCCGGAGCCGGCGGCGGCGGAGCGGGAAGTTCCAGCGGCGCCTCCCGGAGGCTGGACATCCACTTCCCCGGCGCCCCGGGGAGCGTCGGCCGCCGGCGCCCGGGCTGGCGCGGGACAACGGCGGTTTGGCCGCGCAGGGCCTCGATATGGGCGCGAAGCTCGCGAATCTCCCGGCGCGACTCCTCGCGAAGGGTCTCCAATTGCCGATAGGTCTTGACGAAGCCGCCCAGGACGAAGAGGGCGAACGCCGCCGCCCCCACCGCGATCCAGGCGGCGGCGCCGGGGCGTCCGCGGGGAAAATATCCCTCGCCCTCCGTTTCCAGGCGATCACGCATTGCGGTTCCGTCCCAGGAGGCCGGCCCGACCGCCGCCGCGCAACCCCGGCGGAGAAGCCGTCAAGAAAACCTCAAAACAACCCGTCCCGATCCGGCGGCGGCCAATCGCCCGGATAAAGCGTCCATTCCAGGCAAAGGCCGTGGGGAGGGGCGCTCTGGCCGGCGGCGGAGCGATCCCGGGACTTGATTATAGCCGGAATGTCCTCCGGGCGGAAGCGTCCGCTTCCCGCCGCCACCAGGGCGCCGACCAGGGCCCGCACCATGTTGTAAAGAAAGCCGCGGGCCTCGACATAGTAGACCAGGCGCGTCCGGCCGGCCGGATCCGGCGGCAGCAGCCGGATTTCGCTGCGCTCCAGGGTGCGCACGTTGCCGCCGCCGGCCAAGCCGGCGCGGCAGAAGGAGGTGAAGTCGTGCTCGCCCAGGAAAAAACCGGCGGCCCGGCGCATGGCGTCGGGGGAAAGCGGCCAGCGCACCGGCCAGGAGCGGCGCGCGTCCAGGGCCGGACGCGGCCGGCCGGCCGACAGGGAATAGCTGTATTGTTTCCTGACGCAGTCCCGGCGGGGATCGAAAGCGTCCCCGACCTCGCGGACCGCCGTCACCGCGATGTCCCGGGGCAGGCGGGAATTGACGGCGTCGGCCAACCTGTCCAGGGGGATGCCGGGCGGCAGGGGAAAGGCGGCGGTTTGCCCGCGGGCGTGGACGCCGGCGTCGGTGCGGCCAGCCCCCCGGACGCGCAGATCGGAGCCGGTCAGGAGCTTGAGCGCCCGCTCCAGCGCCGCCTGCACCGAAACGGCGTTTTTCTGGATCTGCCAGCCGTGGTAGTTGGAGCCGTCGTATTCGACGGTCGCGCGGCATTGGCTCATGGTTCGCGGCAGCGCCTCATTCAAAGCACACGGCGGCGTAGGCGACGGCCTCGCGCATCTCGGGCGTGACGGCCTGGTGGTAGCCCAAAAGCGTCGCCCTGGCTCCCGGCAGCGCCAAACCCAGGACGAATATGCAGGCCGAGCCGCAAACGCGGTACCGGTCGCCGTGGGCGGCCAAGTTGGCCAAGCCGGGCACGGCGCCGGCCGCCGCCGCCCGGAGGTAACCCCGATCCGCCTCCTCCACCTCGGTCAGGAACTGGCCGGCGGCCTCCCGCCGGTCGCCGAAGCGGGGGCCAACGTGCGCCAGATCGGCCGAGGCCAGGAGCAACGCCTCCCCGGACTCGGCCGCCCCGCCCAGACATTCGGCCACGGCCCGGAACATCGGCTCCGTCTCCGCCTCGGCCGGCGGGCGGCCGCCATTCAGGAACTCGCCGACGGGGGAGACCAACAGCGGGACGATGGCCAGGTCTTCGCCGTAGATGTGCCGCAGCCAGACCGCCTGCAACTCCACGGAATGTTCGCTCCGGTGCGCCAGCGCCTCCCGATCCGGATCGCCGTGGGGCGAGGCGGCCAGCCGCAAGCGGGCAAGCAAGTCCCGATCCACCCTGACCCGCCCCAGGGGGGTGTCGAAATCCTTGTCGCACAGGGCGAAGCGCTCCCGCAAGCCGGCGTGAGCCGTGCCCAGCACCACCACGACCGGCGGTTTCGGCGCCCCGGCCAACAGGCGGTAGGCCTGGCCGTAGCCGGGCGCCCCCCGCGGATAATCGAGATGCGGGATAATCATGCCGCGGGGCGGGCGGCGCGGACGCCCCGGCGCCTCTTCCGGGGCCGGGGCCTCGTCCATGACGCGGTTCAACGTCTCGGCCAGCCGGATCGGATCGGCGCTGTAGGCGGAACCGGCCAAACCAGGCGGGCGGCTCGGCGCCGAAAGAAAGTCCCGCTCCGCCTGGGCCGAAAAGTCCTGGAAGCGGGCGCCTTCCAGGAACAGGGCGTCGTCGAGGGCCCGCACGACGGACTCGATTTCGCGGCAACTCGCCCCGCCGGGCGTCTCGCGGCCCAGGTTGTCGGAAATTTCCAGCACCGAGGCGGCGCCGTCAAGCCGGCCGGCGATGAGGAGGCCCAGCGGCGACAGGAGCAGGCGGGAGGGCGACACGCCGGAGCGGTCGTAGAGGATATAAAAGGCATCCCCGTCCCGGCTGGCCGGGGCGGCGTCGATTTCGCCTCTAAGTTTTGGGGCGGCGTCAGACATGGCCGATTATTTCGTATTCCTTTTCCAGGATGTCCAAAAGGTCCCAGAAATTGTGGATGACATGCTCGGGATCGGCCGAGCCCGGCGCGTTGTCGTACTTGCCGCCCCGGCGGCTGACGAAGGTGTGCATCCCGATGCGGCTGGGGACGTCTATGTCCACCGCCGGGTTGTCGCCCACGTAGCCGCACTCCCGCGGGGGGACCCCGATGGCCCGGCAGGCCATGGCGTAGATTTTCGTGTTGGATTTGGCGATGCCCACCTCCTCGGTGATGAAGACGTGCTCCGGCCGGATCATGGGGAGGAGGCCCAGGCGGAGGATCTTTTCCGCCTGCTTCATGGCGATGCCGGCGCTGACGATCCCCAGGCGCAACCCCTTGTCGCGCAGACGGCGCATGACCTCCAGCGCGTCCTCGTAGGGGGTGAAGCTGTTGTTCTTGCACTGGTGGTAGGCGATGACGCCGGCGCCGACGATGAACAGGCTCCCGCCCGGCGGAATCGCCTCCGGGGGGAAGCGCCTGAGCAGCTTGTCGAAATGCCGGTTGTCGTTGGAGCCGAATTCGGCGATCACCTCGTCAAGCTCCTCCAGCAGGGTTTGCTCGTCGATCCTCAGGCCGGCGCGGATCATGGCCTGCATCGCCTGCCGCCTGGCGGCGGCGGCGAAATCGGTGCTGGAATAAATGGTGTCGTCAACGTCGAAAAACAACGCCCGCAATTTTTTTTTCGCCACAGGGGAGCCTTTCCCGCCGGCCGGGGCCGTCCGGACGGGGCGCGGCCCGCCCGGACGCCCGCAAACGCTCAGCGCGCGTATTCGGTGACGCGAAATTCACGCACCAGGGTCACTTTCACCTCGCCCGGATAGGTGAGCTCGGTCTCTATCTGCCTGGCTATTTCCCG
>JAISYD010000293.1 GCA_031270145.1 Planctomycetota bacterium | reverse complement strand
ATTTTCCCCGGCCTCGATCAGGCCGAGCGCCTCGGCGCCGGAGTAGGCCGTGGAAATGCGGTAATCCTGAATGCGGAGAAAGTTTTTCAGCACCTGGATGTTGACGGGCTCGTCGTCGACGACAAGTATTTTGGCCGCGTCGCCGGCGAGCCCGGCCGGCCGCTCCGGCTCCCCGGCGCCTTCCCAGTCCTGCGGGCCCTCGCCGTCCAGGAAATCCTCCGCGTCCAGGATCGGCGCCGGCCTTTCGCGCGCGTCCGTCGCCCGCTTCTCGCTCGACGCCGGAACGGTGAAGGTGAAGCGGGAGCCATCGCCGATCTTCGACTCGACGGTCAGGGTTCCGCCGTGCAACTCCACCAGCTTTTTGCTGATCGACAGCCCCAGCCCCGTCCCGCCGTACTCCCTCGCCGCGGAGCCGTCGACCTGCTCGAACGACTCGAATATCCGGTCGAATTTGTTCTCCGGGATGCCGATGCCGGTGTCCGAGACCGAAACCGCCACCATGTTCCCCCGGACCTCGGCCGACACGGCGATCCTTCCCTTTTCGGTGAATTTCACGGCGTTCCCGATCAGGTTGTACAATATTTGCTGGATGCGGTTTTCATCCGCCCCGATCAGCGGCAGGCTTTCGTCGATTTCGTTCGCCAGCTCCAGCACCTTCCCCTTGACCAGGTGCTTCGACAGGGCCAGGACGGCGTCGACGACCGTTTTCAGGTCGACGGGCCGTATCCGCAGCTGGATTTCCCGGTTCTTCAGCTTGGTGAAGTCCAGGATGTCGTTGATCATGTTGGAAAGCCGCTTGCCGCTGCTGGAGACGATCGCCAGGTTGTACTTCTGCTCCCGGGTGAGCGGCCCGGTCGCCCCGTCCACCATGGACTCGACGATCCCGATGATCCCGTTGATCGGCGTCCTCAGCTCGTGGGAGGTGTTGGCGAGGAATTCGTCCTTCAGTTCGTTCAACCGGTTGAGGTAGGTGTTCTTCTCCTCCAGTTCCCCGGCGTAAACCCGCATTTTCCCGATCATTTCCTTAATCTGGGCGGCCATGAAATTGAGCGTCCGGGACAGGGCGCCGATCTCCCCGCCGCCCCGGAACAGGGGCACCTTGGTTTCGAGGTCGCCCTCGCCCAGGGCTTCGGCCGCCCTGGCCAGCGCCAATATCGGCCGGGACACCCGGTTGGCGATGAAGTAGAGGATCAGGGCGATGAGGCAAAGCGCGGCGGCGGACACGCCGGCGACATAGTTCCGGATGGCGACGGCGTTCCGGAACACCTCGGCCATGGGGATGCTCACCGCCACCGACCAGGGCCGGGTGGCGTCGCTAAAGCGGATCGGGAGGTACACCGTGTAGAAGTCCCCGGCCGGCGGGATGTATATGCGGCCGTTTTTGACCGCGTCCAGCGCCTCGGCGGCGTGTTCGTCCCCGTATTTGGCCGAGGCCGCCAAAACCTCGCCGAGCAGCCGCGGCTCGGGGTTGGCCACGATGTTCCCGGAGTTGGAGAGGATTTCCGTGTAGCCGCCGTAGCCGCGCGGATTCACCCGGGTCACCATCTCCTGGAGCTTGTCGAGGACGATGTCGGAGGATACGATGCCGATGAAGCGGTCCTGGTAAATGACGGGGAAAACCATGCTGACCAGCATGACCTGCCGGCCCTGGACCAGGTACGGGTACGGTTCGGTGATGTATTCCCGCTTCGTTTCCTTGGGAACCAGGTACCAGTCGGCCACGTCGATGTCCTTGTCCAGCAGGGGTTCGACCTCGATGTTGCCGCCGAGTTTGTTCCAATATGGCGCGTAGCGCCCCGACTCGGCGTAGGCCGGTTTTTCCCCGGCGTATTTCGCGTCCAGCCCGTCGAGGGCGTTGGGATCGTAGGCGACGCAAAAGGCGGTTATGTAGTCCTTGGTCGCCAGGGCGGACTTCAGGATGTCGTTCATCATCCCCCGATCGGTGAGGCCGTTTTCCTTCAGGGAGGAGAATGCCGTCGCCAAGGTTTCCGCCGTAATCCGGGCGCCTTGGAGCTCGGCCCGGATCTCGTTCTTGTATTTTTCCGCCGTTTCCTGCGCCAGATCGAAGGCGTCGTTTTTCGCCATTTCAACGGTTCGATTGGCGACAATCCAGGCGACGGCCAAAAAGGCGGCGCTGACCGCGACAATGACCAGGAAAAATATCTTGATTCTCAGACCGACGTTTTCGAGCATAATCCGCCTTTCGGGATCGGGTTGGACTTTTCTTTGGGAATTTTCCCTAAGTCGGTTCCCTCCGGCGCACCCTCCGTTCCGATCCGGCGTCCCGCCGCCGGGCGCGACAACCGCCAACGTAAGTAATTATACCATGACGCGGGCAACCGCGCAAGGTGGAGGATGGGGAAGCCAGGGTCCGCCTGGCGACGGCGTCGATAGCGCGTACCCTGTTCTCCGCATAGTATTCCAATCCTTTCGGTTAACCCTTCCGGACAAGACGGCCGGAATGACGGCGACATCGCCAACCCGGGATCCGCGCATGGAGGAGACGGATTCAGTCCAAGTCCAGGAAAGAGGTGGCGCAGGCCGGGAAACTGCCGACCCGGACGCCCACCCCTCCTCCGCCGGCGGATAAAATATGCCCGGCGGCTTGGGTTGCCTGAGCGAATGACCCTGAACGCCGATTCGTCCGGTTGACGTTGCCGGGAAACGCCGGCGGCCGGCCGGAAAAGGGCGGGAAACGCGAATCCGGCGGGCAATTCGCCGCATCGCCTTGCTCCATTCGGGAAAATTTCTTGCCATGCGGACGCTTTCCCCTACAATGTCGGCAAGGCCACGGCGAACGCGCCGGCAAAGACATGGGGACGAAAACAAGAACCTTTACAGCAAGCTCATCATATCCCTGGCCCGGTTTTCCGGCGTCGCGTCCGGACTTCTCGCCTACACCTTCGACGTCACCAAGCCGCTGATCGAGCAGCGCGAGGAGGAGGATCGGCAAAAAGCCCTGCGCAGCGTCTTTTTCCTGCAAACCGGCGACTCC
>JAISYD010000279.1 GCA_031270145.1 Planctomycetota bacterium | reverse complement strand
GATTCGAGGAAGTGCTTAGAAAATCGGCGGAACTGGAGAAGATCGCCATGGCCGAGCGCAAGGCGAAAAAGTCGAAATGTCCGCCGATCGGGAATACGGAGGAAGCCGAACCCGCCGCCCCGCCGCCTGAAAAACCGGGAGAAATGCCGAAGCCGGCGAACGCCGCCCCCAAGCCGGAAACAACCAAATGTCCGCCGATCAAAAAGGCTGAAGAAGCCGAACCAACCACCGAACCGCCTGAAAAACCTGGTGAAACGGCGAAAACGGCTAGCGCCGCCCCCAAGTCGGAAACGGCGAAATGTCCGCCGATCGGGAAGACGGAGGAAGCCGAACCCGCCGCCAGGCCGGCGCCGGCCGCCGGGTGGAGAAGCGAATGACCCTGGTGAACGGGACAATCCTCTTGCCCGTCCGCCGTCCCGGCGTTATAATCGGCTGCCAGGTTGGTTGGAAGGAAGCGGTCCGGGGCGCGGCTGATCCCGCCGCCGTGAAAGTTGAACCGTATGGTTGAAACCATCCGCCCCAAGCTGGTTGAGTACCACAGCCCTCGGCCGTTCATCCTCGGCGTCTGCTTCTGTTGCGGCATGGTCGCGGGCTTCTGCCTCTACCTGTTCCGTACGCCCGAGCGACCGGCCGGCCCGCCGGCCGTTCCGCCACAGCCGATCGAAGCGGCGCCGGCCGCGCTCCCATCGGAATTGGAGCGCCGCCACCAGGACACCCCGCTCATCGCCCCGGTCGAAAGCGCCCCGCTCAACCCCGCCAATCCGCGCCCCGGCATTGAAAGCATGGAGATTGCGGCCCCGGCCGCCATTATGACCACCGAGGGAGGATTGACCGGGAAAAACGCCCGGCCCATCAACCAGCCCCGGCGCCGCTCCCCCGCCGGACAGACAGGCTCGCCTCGGTCGCCGCCGCCAACCGGCGTCCCGCCCCCCCTTCCCGACCTTATGCCATAAGGATTGGGGGGGGGAGCAAAGCATTGTATTCTTCGAGCCGTCGCGGGAAAGATCCAGGCAACATTCGTAAACGCGCGATCCACGCGCCCAGTCAACCAGGGAAACCAACTATGGAACAGCCAACCGTTTACCTCCTCTCCTGCGGCGACGAATTGCTTTTCGGCCACACGGTCGACACCAATTCCGCCTGGCTCGCCGAGCAATGCACCCTGCTGGGCTGGCGCATCGTCGGCCACCGCACCGTCGGAGACGTCACCCCCGAAATCATCGCCGCCCTCATCGAAGCGGCGAACCGGGCGGACGCGGTCATCGTCACCGGCGGCCTCGGCCCCACCCTTGATGATCGCACCCGCCAGGCCCTGGCCCACGCCATGGGCGTCGGCCTGCGCGAGGATCCGGAGGCGCTGGCGGAAATCCAGGCCATGTTCAAGCGTTTCAACCGCCCCATGGCCGAGGCGAACCGCGTCCAGGCCCTGATCCCCGACGGGGCGGAGCGCATCGTCAATCCCAACGGTACCGCCCCCGGCATCCTGGCGACCCTCCAGGGCGCCAAGGTGTTCTGTATGCCGGGCGTCCCCCGCGAGATGCGCGAAATGTTCAAACAGTCGGCGCTCCCCGTCCTCAAGGGGACGGAAGGGGCGGCCCACGAGGTCATGCGCCGACTGCACCTGTGCGGAAGGGGCGAGTCCGACATCGGTTCCGCCATCCGCCACCTGATGGGCGAGCGCTCCAACCCCGAGGTCGGCACCGCCGTGGCCGAGGCGATCGTCACCGTCCGCCTTTACGCCAAGGGCGACAGCCGCGCCGAGGCGGAAAAAGCCGCCCACAAGGCCGAAACGGACATCCGCAAGGTTCTTGGCAACGATATTTTCGGCGTTGACGGCGAGACCTTGGCCGGCAACGTGGTGAAACTCCTCAAGGAACGGGGCGCCTCCCTGGTGACGGCCGAGTCATGCACCGGGGGCATGTTGTCCAGCCTGATCGTCGATGTCCCCGGCGCCTCGGCGGTATTCCGCCAGGGGGTGACGGCCTATGCCAACCAGGCCAAAACCGCCCTGCTGGGCGTGCCGCCGGAAACCCTCGAAAAATACGGGGCGGTAAGCCGGGAGACCGTGTCCGCCATGGCCGAGGGCCTGCTCCGCCGCGGCGGCTTCGATCGCCAGGCCTATTGCCTCGCCACCACCGGCGTCGCCGGCCCCGATGGCGGCTCCCCGGAAAAGCCGGTCGGCACGGTCTGGATCGCCTGCTCCCGCCTCGACGCCAACGGCGAGGGCCTCACCCGCTCCATGCGCCACAACTCGGTGGCGGATCGCCGCGCCATCCGCGGCCGGGCGTCGAACACCGCCCTGGATTTGCTGCGGCGGACCATAATGAGGCATCAATCCAACTACCCGGTCGAGGAAAGCCATTGGAAAAGGGACTGAGCCTTTCCCGCTTGGCGCTAGGACTGGCGCTCGCCTGTCTCGCCTGGCGGGTTGACGCCGCGTCCGCCGCCCCGGCGCCTGGGCCGCCGCCCCTCGAACCGGAACAGCGCGGGTTGGACGAAATCGACGCCATCCCCACCCGCCTGGTTGCTTGCCCCGTCTGTTCCTACTCCGTAGCGGTTCCCGAGGCGGATGTCTTGATGCGTTGGCCGCCGGGAGCTGCCGGGGCGGGCGGCTGGCGGATGCACGCGGCCAGCCGGGACGCCGATTTTTGTCCCCATCCAGGCCGCCGCAAAGTGGCGTTTCAGGCCAATATGCCTACCTGTCCCTCCTGCGGCTTCACCAGGGAGGCCGGAACGTTCGCGGAACCAGTCTCGCCTAAATTGGCCGCCTGGGTACGGGAAACCATCCGGCCCGGCCTGAGGGCGGCCCAAATGGAGCTGGTCGGCCGCCGGGCCGCCGGCCTGGCAGAAGCCGATCTCATTGCCTTTTTCAACCGCCAGGAAGAATTCCCGGACAGCCTCCGCCTGGAATACGCCAGGGTGGTGGCTGAAGCCATGGGCGACCCCTGCCTGGCTCGGGCCGAAATGGCCTGGCTGGCCGCCTGGGCCATCCGCCGCGAACTGTCAGGCCCGCCGGCCGGCGCCGTTCTGCGCCGCCTGGCCGGCAATGCCTGGGGATCCCTTCCCAAGGCGGCCGGAAACAACGCTGACGTTAAAATGAAAATCGAAGCCGTCCACCGTTTTATCTCCCGTCCCCCCCGCTCCGCCGCCGGCGGCAACGCCCCCGGCCGCCCGGAACAACTGGCCGCCCGGATGACGCTGGCCGGACTCCTAGATCGGCTGGGTTGCAAGCGCGAGGCGGAAAAGGAGTTGGCGGAGGCGAAAGCCGCTTTCGGGGAGAGGTTCGCCCGGCCGGAGCAGGATCCGCTGTGGCCCGCCACTTCCGCCCAAAATCGCCGGGCCCGCCGGGCGGAGGAGCTGGAGGATCTGCGGCGGGAAGCGGAGCGGGAGATCGGGATCCGGCTGGAACTGCTGCGCCGCGAAAGCGAGTATTTGACCATGGCGGCCGATCTGATCCGCCGGGGGATCCTGTCGGGCGAATGCGACGGTCAACCGGAGCTGGCCTATTTCCACGCCTACCTGGCGGGCGAATTCATTCGCCGCTCCGGCAACCTGCCGCTGGCCTCGGAATGGCTTAAAACCTTGGCGGCCCTGCTCCCCGCCGGTTCGCGGCTAGGGGCGACAATCGACAAGCAATTGCTCCTGCTGCGGGAGCGGGCGGGCGATCGGGTCAACCTCCTTTCGGCCCTGGGAGAGGACGGCGATCTCTTCGCCAAGCTCAGGGAAATCGCCCAACCGTGAAAAGCCGCTCCCTGCCCCGGCCCGCATCGATCCCCCGGACAGCCTCCCGGCTGGCCGGCCTAATCCTCGTCATGGCCCTTCCGGCCTTCGCCGCCGCCGCGGACGGCGCCCCGCCGCTCCGTTGCCGCTGGAACGGCCCGGACGGCGCCGCGCTCGACTTGGTCTTCCAAGCCAATCCGCTGATCATTGTCCCGGCCGGCGGCAATATCGAGGTGTCGCCGGTTCCGGACGGCAAGGACACGGACGAAGCCGTGATCACCGTTTTGCGGGACGGCCAGCCTTTCCGGCGGGACAAAAGCATCTTTTTCACCGCCCCGGAAAAACCCGGCGCCTATTATTTGAGCTTGGCGGCGACCGCCTCCGCCGCCCGCCCCGAAAAAGAGCTCTGCGTATTGGTCCCCCATCCGGCGGCGGCGGGCAAAACCGCCGACGGCTGGGAATTGTCCGCCGGCGGCGAAAAAATCGGCTTTTACCGCCACCCCTCGCGCTCGGGCAACGCCAAGGTCAGGGAAAACCCCGCCGGCTACCAGCCGCCAGCCTGGTGGTTCAGGTTGACCGGCGGCAATTCCGGCTTTGAAGTCATCCCCGGCCTGACGGCGGGCGAGTTGGTGTCGCCGCCCGAGGATGGCGGGCCAAGGCATACCGACCTGGTTCCCGTCTGTTACCCCATGTGGCTGGCGATCCATACCCTGCGCAAGGCGCTGCCGGGGCTGGGGCTGCCGGAGACGTCGCTAAGGCTGATCAGCCTGTTCCGGGCGCCCGCCCATAACCGCGGCATCGGCTCCAATTCCTTCAGCCGCCATGTCTACGGCGACGCCTTCGATTTCTATATCGGGTTGGACGCCGACGGCGTCAAGGCGGCGGATCTCAACCGGGACGGAAAATTGGATCGCCGCGACGCCTGGCCGCTGATCCGCCTTATCGAGGACTTGCAGGCCGACGGCAAAATTCCCCTGGGGGGGCTGGGCGTTTACAACACCGTTGGAGGGGATCACGAAGTGACCCTGCACGTGGATTTGCGCGGCCACCGAGCGACCTGGGGCTATCTTTACGACGCCTCCGGGAAGCGAAGCGAATTCGCCTGGGCCAGCCGTCGCTTCGCCGACCTCGACCGCCGGGACGAGCAGGCGGCGGCCGAACGCGCGGCCGGAGAAAAGCGCAAATACTCCCCGCCGCGCCGGGAATCGCTGCCCTGACCGCCGCCGGGACTGCCGCGTCCTTCCCATGGCGCCCCGGTTCCCGCACGTTCAGCTATAAACCTCTTTAGGTTGACTTTTTGTTTCAGGATGCGATATTGGGAGCGTCAAGGCGGCGGTAGCCTGGGCAACCTTCTGACGGGAAAGGCGGCGCCATGCTTATCGGCGTACTTGGCGGATCCTTCAACCCTCCGCATCGCGGCCACCTGGCTTTGGCCCGTGCGGCGCTGGATCTGGGCTTGATCGAAACCGTTGTTTTCATCCCGGCGGCAGTTCCGCCCCATAAAACCGCCCCGGTCGAGGCCGATCCGGCCACCCGCCTCCATATGACCGAATTGCTGGCGGCGGACGACCCGCGCCTCTCCGTCGACGGAATTGAACTCTCGCGCCCAGGCCCCAGTTACAGCATTGATACGATCCGCCAACTAACGGCTGGCCAACCGGAAAACCGCTACCGCCTGATCATCGGCTCCGACATGGCGCGGACCTTCGCCTCCTGGCGGGATTTCCGCCAACTGTTGCGGCTGGCCCCCCCCCTGGTGGCGGAAAGGCCGGCGGTTCCGCTCTCCGGCCCGGCGGAAACGCCGTACCCCGGCATGACGCGCGCCGAGGCGGCCAGCCTCTCCGCCGGGCGCTTCGCCATGCGCCCGGTCGACACCAGCAGCACCGGCGCCAGGCGGCTGCTCCTGGAAGGGGCGCCGGAAAGCGAATTGCTCCGCCATCTCACCCGGCCGGTGCTGGACTTCATCAGGCAAAAAAAACTCTACGCCCCCCGCGCCTGATCGCCTTCCGGGTCAGGCGTTTTCCCAGGCGCTTACAGCGTAGGCATGGGCTTTGCGCGCCCCGTCAATCCCCTGGTTGCCGGCCTCCTCGATGCAGAGCCAGCCGGCGAAACCGCGTTTCTTGAGATAGGAGAAAATCTGCCCCACCGGCGTCTTTCCGGTTCCAAGCAGGGTGGGGGTGAACTTGCCCCGCTCCCGCATGTCGCAAACATGGACGGTGGCTACCTTGTCGACAACCTTTTCCAGCAACTCCAGTTCTCCGCCCGGCCGCTCGAATTCGGCGGTGGCGTTGCCGATGTCGAAATTGACCATTATGCCGGTGTCGGATATGCCGTTGAAGACGTCGAGGAAGATGTCCGGCGGAAAGCTGAAGTCGATGTAATGCCAGGCCCCGGGTTTGGCGTGGTTCTCGTAGACCAGGACGACGCCGAATTCCCTGGCCGCCTTGGCCGCCTTCCGCAGGCACTCCACGGCGCTGGCGACGCCTCTGGCCCGCTCCAGCCCGGGATGGTTCTGGCCGGCCAGGACCCGGAGGAACTTGCCGCCCAATTGGGCCGTCAAGGCCATGTCGGTTTCCAGATACGACAGCTCCCGCCGGCGCTGGGCCGCGTCCGGGTGGGTGAAATCGGGGTAGGAGGTGACCATGACCAACGGTATGCCGGAAGCGTCAATTTGCCTTCGCGTCTCGTCCAGGTAAGTGGCGGTATGGTTTTTAATGAACATGGAACTAATGTCGAAGCCGTCGAAACCAATCCCTCGGGCCAACACGGCCCACTTGCCAATGTCCAGGCGGCCGTCCAGAAATTCCCCGAACAGCGACACCGGAAGACAGCTTAGATGCATGAAAAGCCTCCTTTCCCAAAGTTGAAAACATATGAAAAAGCATTCGCGCTTGTATTCCGCCCTTCGCGGCCTGTCAAGCGATTTCTCCGCCGTCCCGGCGACTAGGCGAAGTTTATCCTAAAAAGTTGCTTGACCCTGGAATTGAGGCCATTATAATAAGGCTTGCACCATAATGGCCGCCCCTCCCGGGGCCGGCCGGTTGTTTTTTTTGGCCGATCAGGTCGAGGCGTTGAAAGAGGCGTAGGCATGGCGGAAAAGGTTTATGAACCGGCCGGTGGCGCGTCCACCGAGTTGGCGGTGCGGGCGGCTGAAAAAATATGGTGTTTCCGGCGCCAATTGCTTTTGGCGATTGGCGTTTTAGTGGCGGCAACGGCGGTTTTCGCCTATCGCCGCCACGCCGCCGCCGTCCGCGAGACCGAGGCGGAAAACAGCGTGTACCGCTCCGAAATGGATTTGCTGCTCAAGCCGGACACGGATGCGTCCGCCATATTTGCCCGGGACGCCAAGGAGTTCGCCGGGCTGTCGGCCGGCGTCCGCGCCCTCCTGATAAAATTCTCCCACGACTTCAACAACCGGAACTTCGCGGAGGCGGAGCGGGCGGCCAGGGACTTAATCGCCGCCTATCCCGAAAATTACTTCCTGCCGCGGGCGAAGCTGGCATTGGCGCAAGCCCTCCTTATGCAGGACAAGCTGTCCGAATCCGAAACCCTCCTCCGGGAATTGACGCGGGCGGCCAACCCGGAAATATTCCCCAAGGCGAAGCTGGCCCTGGCCCAGAACCTGGAACGGCGGGCCGAGGCGATCAAGGACAACCCGGAGGAATACTTACGCCGCCTGGAGGCGGCGGAAGAGGAGTACAACGACATCGTCGCCAGGTCGCGGATAACCGTTCCCGCCCAGCGGGGATTCTGGCCTCAGGCCGTGGTTTATCCGGCGGACTTCGCCTTGGTGGTCATCAAGGATAAATTGTCCGGCTACCGGCATCCGGAACCGATGGCGGCGCCGGCGCCGCCTCCGGCGGCGGCGAAGGCCGATCCGACAGCTGCGCCGCGGGCGGAGGCATCCTCCGGGCCGGCGGCGGAAAAGGAAGCCGGGCCGGCCGAATGAAGCGCGTTTAATCCCAAATACACGGGTGAAACCAAACAACCAGCGGAACAGGCAAAAGGAATCATCATGCCCAACATTGAATCGGCCAGGAAACGCATGCGCCAGACCGTCAAGCGGACCGCCCGCAACCGGGTCCGCAAGGAGAAGCTGAAAAAAGCGGTGAAATCCTACCGGGCGATCCTTTCCGCCGGCGATCCGGCCGCCGTAGGCGAGGGTCTGAAAAAAGTCTCGGCCGCCATCGACAAGGCCAAGGTCAAGGGGATACTGCACAAGAATACCGCCAGCCGCCGGATTTCGCGCCTGGCCAAAGCCGCCAACCGCCTCGCCGCCGCCAAAAAATAAAGCGGCGGAACCGATTGCCGTTACGGCCTTGATTCTGTTCCCTCATGGGGATTTCATAACCGCCGGTATGGCAAGGGTCGGTTTGGCCGGCGCCTTGCCTTGTTTTCCCCCCCCGGCGGGAAGGCGGGATGCTTATGGCGCTGCTGGAAGAACTGGAAGCATTGCGGGTCGAGGCGCTCCGGGACATCGCCTCGGCGGCCTCGCCGGCGGAATTGGAAAAGGTCAGGGCCGGACATATCGGCCGCTCCGGCAAGCTGAAGGAGCTGATGGGCCGGATCAAGGAAGTGCCGCCAACCGGCAAGAGGGAGGCGGGACAGCGCTTGAACGCGGTCAAAAGCGAAGTGGAACAGGCTTGGGAAGACCGGAAAACCGCCTTGGCCGACTCGGCCGCCGCCGGGCCGCTTCCCGATCCGACCCTCCCCGGCCTGACCCAAGCCATGGGGAGCCTGCATCCGCTGACGCAAGCCATGGACAACTTCACCGGCATCTTCAACCGCCTCGGCTTCAGCATCAGGCACGGGCCGGAAATAGAGGACGTTTTCCACAACTTCGACGCCTTGAACATGCCTGACGACCATCCGGTGCGGGATCAGGCCGACACCTTCGTCCTTGACGACAACGCCATCCTCCGGAGCCAGACCTCCACCGTCCAGGTGCGGGTGATGGAAGAGCATGTGGGCAAATACGGCGGCGGACGTAAAATGCCGCCCCTGCGCATCGTTTCGCCCGGCCGCACCTACCGCCCCGACGCGGTGGACGCCACCCATCACTACAGTTTTTCCCAAATCGAGGGGCTGGCGGTGGACAGGGACGTCGCCTTTTCCGACCTCAAGGGCTTCCTGGCCCTCTTTGCCCGCGAGACTTTCGGGGAAGACACGGCGACCCGTTTCCGGCCGTCCTTCTTCCCCTTCACCGAGCCCTCGGCCGAACTGGACATATCCTGCGTCTTTTGTCGTGGCGCGGGCTGTCGGATCTGCAAACAGCAGGGCTGGGTGGAGCTGGGCGGTTGCGGCATGGTGGACCCCAACGTTTTCGACGCCGTGGGCATCGACAGCGAGCTGTTCACCGGCTTCGCCTTCGGCTTCGGCATCGAGCGTCTGGCCATGTTTATGCTGGGGATTGACGACATCCGGCGCTTCACGGAAAACGATCTCCGCTTCCTGAGGCAATTTTGATTCAACCAAGCCGAATTTCAAACAAAGGGCGGACGCCATGCTCCTCTCCTACAACTGGTTGCGGGAACTCACCAACACCCAATCGTCCCCGAGGGATCTAGCCGACACCCTGACCCGGGCCGGACTGAACATTGAGGAAATAAGCCGGGTCGGCAACGACTTCGCCCTGAACGCCGAAATCACCACCAACCGCCCGGACTGGCTGTGCCACCTGGGCGTGGCGCATGAGATTGCGGCCATCGAAAACCTCCAGGTCAGGGCTCCGGCCGCGCGGTTGCGCGAAACCGGCCCGGCCGTGTCGACCCTGTCCTCCGTCAGCGTCCTCCCCGGGGCGGCCGAGGCATGCCCCCGCTACACCTTGCGGGTAATCCGGGGAAGCAAGGTGGCGCCGTCGCCGGAATGGCTCCGGGATCGCCTGTCCGCCATTGGCCAGCGCCCCATAAACAACATCGTGGACATCACCAACCTGGTCTGCTTCGAGATGAACCAGCCGCTGCACGCCTTCGACCTGGACAAGTTGGCGGAACGGCGCATCGTTCTCCGCCTGGCGGAAAAGGGCGAATTTTTCGCCGCCATCACCGGCGAGGAGGCGCGTTTGGAGCCGGATATGCTGGTCATCGCCGATGCCGAAAAAACGGTCGCCCTAGCCGGGATCAAGGGCGGCGCCAACACCGAAGTCGGCGCCGCCACCGCCAATGTGCTGCTGGAATCAGCCTGGTTCCAACCGAAAAACGTGCGGCGGACCGCCCGGCGGGTCAAAATGTCCTCCGAATCGTCATACCGCTATGAGCGCGGCATTGATCCCGGCATGGCCGAACGCGCCTCGGCCCGGGCGGCCAGCCTGATCCTCGAACTCGCCGGCGGGGAATTGGCGGCCGGCGTCATCGACACCAATCCCGGACTCGGGGCTTCCTGGGAGGCGAGGCTCCGCTTCGCCCGCTGCGACAAGCTGCTGGGCTTCAAGGTTCCCCGCGAAGAGATATCCCGCATCTTCAAGGGGCTGGGCCTGTCCGAGATCGAACGGGACGATGACGGCGTGACGGTCGGCGTCCCGTCGTTCCGGCGGGATTTGCGGCGGGAGGCGGATCTTATCGAGGAGGTCATCCGCCTGGCCGGGTATGATCGCGTCCCGGAAAAGATTTCCCTGCCTTTGGCCCTGGCCCACGAAAGCCCGGAAACCCGCGCCGCCAGGATTGTGCGTCGCACTCTGGCCGGGCTTGGCTACCACGAATGCGTCACCGACTCGTTCACTCCCGGCGAATGGGGCCGAATGTTCGCCCCCGGGGCCGACTCCTACGCGGTGAGGAATCCGGTGAACGCTCTCCGGCCCATTCTCCGGCCGGCGCTTGCACCGTCGCTCCTGGAAGTCCGGCAAACCAACCGCCTCTTCCAGGATGTCCGCCTTTTCGAATTGGGCCGGGTTTACCGGCGCGGCGAAGGCGGCCCGGTGGAAGAGGATCGCCTGGCCATCCTGGATGATTGCGGCCCCCGCCATGTCCGGGGGGCCATCGAGGCGGTGGTTGACGCGCTCAACCTGGCCGGCGCGACCAGCGTCCGCCCGGCGGAAACCCTCGCGGGGATGTCTCCGGGAAGCGGCGGCGAGCTGCTCCTGGACGACGCGGCCTTCGCCGTGGTTGGAGAAATCGGAGTCGAGGCGGCCAGGCGGTTCGATTTGCCGCTGCGGCCGGGTCTGGGAGAGGTTGAAATCGGGCGGCTGGCGAAGGCGCGCCGGAAAGCGCGGGCCTATCGCCCCATTCCGCGCTTCCCCGGCGTGCGCCGGGACATCTCCCTTTCGCTGGCGGAGGAGGCGCGCTGGAACGAAGTGCGCGAAACAGCGGCCGGAAGCGCCGATCTTTTGGAAAGCCTGACCTTTGAAAGCCTCTACCGCGGCCAGGGGTTGCCGCCGGGC
>JAISYD010000258.1 GCA_031270145.1 Planctomycetota bacterium | reverse complement strand
AGGCGGGGATTCCCCTGGCCTTTATGCAGAAGCTCATGAGGCACAGCGATCCGAAGTTGACGGCTGGCGTCTACACCCATTGGCGGCTGGTGGACGAGGCGGCGGAACTTGCCAAGATTCCGGATTTCATCCCGATGGCCGGGCCAGAGAGCGAGGCGGCGAAGGCGACGGGGACGGACGGGAAACCGGCCGAAAACATGGTCACCCAAATGGTCACCTTTGCCCAAGACTTTGAGGATAAAATAAAGACTTACAGCGACGAACAAAGTTGCCAAAATGTCAAGTTACGTGAATTTTCCGCCTCGTCTGGAAAATCAAAACCCCTTGCAACCGAAGAGGTTACAAGGGCGGTGATGTTTGGCGATCGCGACGGGACTCGAACCCGCAACCTCCAGATCGACAGTCTGGTGCTCTAACCAATTGCGCTACGCGATCCCTTATCGAAGCGAAGGCGGAAAGTATACGCGGCGATTCGGCCTTGTCAAGCCGGAAGTTTGGGAAAATCGCCGCTTTTCCGCCCCGGTGACGGATCCCGGCGCGCCGCCAAAAGAAATATGGATTTTTCCCCTATTATGACATATAATTGAAAAGGGAGATTGGTTGGCGGCTTTTTGGCGTTTACAGGATTCCATGGCTCATGCGGGTTGCATCCAGACATCCATTTCCCCATCCCAGCATCCGGCGGCTACCGTTATACCTGCGTTTCCTGAAGCAGTTGCGCGACGCCGGCTCGCAAAAGATCTCCTGCACCCGCATCGCGCGGGAGCTGGACCTCGATTCCACCCAGGTAAGAAAGGATCTCGCCCTCACCGGGATCGTCGGCCGGCCCCGCATCGGCTACGTGCTGACGGATCTCGTCCAAGCGATTGAAAAATTCCTCGGTTGGGACCAACGCGCCCTGGCCTTCCTCGCCGGCGTCGGGAATTTGGGCCGGGCCATCATCGGCTACGAGGATTTCCGCCGCTGCGGCCTGGACATCGTCGCCGCCTTCGACATCGACGCCGGCAAAATCGGAGGCGAGGTTTTCGGCCGCCGCGTTTACCATCCGGCCGAAATGCCGGCCTTGACCCCGAAGCTGGGGGTAAGCGTCGGCGTCATCACCGTCCCCGCCGTCGCCGCCCAGGAGGTCGCCGACGTCATGGTCAAGAGCGGGATAAGCGGCATATGGAACTTTTCCCCGATCCGGCTTGAGTTGCCGCCTCGGGTGCGGGTGGAAAACGCCCTGCTGACAAGCAGCCTCGCCGTCCTGTCGGTAGACCTGAAACGGGAGAGCCCGGAAGCGGCGCCCCCCTTCCAGCGCCCGCCGGCCCGACGAAGCCGGTGACGGGCGGGGCGCGTCCGGGATTTCCGCCTGATTCCCGGAAGCGGGGCCCGAACTCCATCCAGACTGGCCGGGAGAGCCAAATGAACGACGACCTTGTTCAGCCGTACAAGCAGGGAGACGACCTGGACGCGGCGCTTTTCGCGAAAATCCGCAAATACGTCTACGAAAAGGCTAAAATCAACCTAGGCGACAACAAGATGGAGCTGGTCAGGGCCAGGTTCGGCAAGATTATCCGCCAACGCCAGCTGAAGGGCTTCCATGATTATTTCAACTGGGTCCGGGCCGACGCCTCGGGCGACGCGCTCCGGGAAATGCTGAACGCCATATCAACCAACCTGACCTCGTTTTTCCGGGAAAACGATCATTTCGTCTTCCTGGCCAACACCATCCTGCCGGAGCTGGCGAAAAATCCGACCGCGCGCAGCGGCGGAAAAATCCATTTCCGGGTCTGGTCGGCCGGCTGCTCCACCGGAGAAGAGGTCCACACCGCGGCTATCGTCATTTCCGAAACCATCGCCAAGCCCGAGGAATGGGACATCAAACTCCTGGCCACCGACATAGACACCGAGGTGGTGGCGCACGGCCGGCGCGGCGTCTATGACCGGGAACGGGTGGATAGCGGCGTCAAACGCTCCCTGATCGACAAATATTTCACCCCCTGCCTCAAGGAGAACGGCCGCGAGGCTTACCAGGTCAAGGACACGCTGCGACGGCTCATAACCTTCCGGCACCTGAACCTGTTCAGCGACTGGCCCTTCAAGCGCAAGTTCAACCTGATATTCTGCCGCAACGTGATGATTTACTTCGACCGGCCGACCCAGGAAAGCCTGATCAACCATTACTTCGAGGTGTTGACCCCGGGCGGCTATCTGTTCATCGGACATTCGGAAAGCCTGTCGAGCATAAGCCACAAGTTCGAATACGTCAAACCGACCATTTACCAGAAACCGGCCGCAAGCCGATGAGGCGGGAGCCGACAGCCGTTTTGAAAGGAAGCATGCGCCTTGGCGATTCTTGAAATAAGGAAATACCCGGATCCCGTCCTCCGCGAGACCGCCCGGCCCATAACGGCGATTGACGCGAAAATACGCCAGTTGGCGGCCGACATGATCGAAACCATGCGGTCGGCCAATGGCGTCGGCCTGGCCGCCTCCCAGGTGGGGATTCCCGTCCGGCTAGCGTTGGTGGATTTCGATCCGGAGAAGCGCGACCCCCGCGTCCTGATCAATCCCGTCATCGTCAAGCGCTTCGGCCGCAGGGAGTTGGGGGAGGAGGGGTGCCTGAGCTTTCCGGATCTGCGCAGCCAAGTCAAGCGCAGCCCCCGTTTGCTCTGCCAGGCCCAGGATCTGCGGGGCGAGGAGTTGGAATACGAGGTGGAGGGTTTGACCGCCCGGGCCGTCCAGCACGAGTTGGATCACCTGGACGGCCTGCTGTTCGTCGACAAGGTGGGCCCGTCCGACCGGCAAAGCCTCCGCCACGATTTGGAGGAAATGGAACAGGCCTACGCGGCGCTGCATCCGGGGGGATGACGGCGATGGAACTGCTGGCTCCGGCCGGGGACTTCGATTGCCTGGAAGCCGCCATCGACGCCGGGGCCGACGCCGTGTATTTCGGCCTCTCCCTCCTGAACGCCAGGCGCGGGGCGAGGAATTTCACCCCGGCCGAAGCCGGGCGGGCGGCGGAATTGGCGCACGGCCATGGCGTCGCCATCCATCTCACGGTCAATATCGACATCGCCGGCCGGGAGACCGGGGCCGCCGCCCGCATCTTGTCCCTGGCCCGGGAGATCGGAGCGGACGCGGTGATTGTCCGCGACTGGGCCGCCGTCGGCCTTTGGCAAGCCATGGCCGGCCCCCGCCGCCCCGCCCTGCACCTCAGCACCCAGGCGGCGGTTACCAACGCCGAGGGCGCCCGCCTGGCCCGGCAAATCGGGGCGCGGCGCATCGTCCTGGCGCGGGAACTCTCCCTCGCCGAAATCCAGGCCATCGCCGCCGCCGAGCTGGAATTGGAAGCTTTTGCCCAGGGCGCCCTTTGCTATTCGGTGTCGGGCCGCTGCCTCATGTCGAGCTGGGGCGGCGGCCGCAGCGGCAACCGAGGTCTGTGCGCCAGCCCTTGCCGGGTTCCCTGGGCGGTTGACGGGGAAGCGGTCGGCCCCGCCATGTCCATGCGGGATTTGGCCACCATCGACCGCTTGGCGGATTTGAGGGCGGCCGGGGTGGACGCCCTGAAGATCGAGGGGAGGCTGAAAAAGCCGGAATGGGTGCGCGAGGCGGTGGGCCTCTACCGCCAAGCCCTTGGCCCCAGGGAAAGCCCCGCCGCCCGGCCCGGCCTGACCGGAAGCCAGGCCGGGGATTTCGCCCGGCGCCTGGCCGCCTATGCCGGGCGCGACAATACCTCCGCCTACCTGGACGGCAAATTCTCCGGCCTCACCGGCGTCGCCGCCCGCAAATCCGGCGCCGCTTCCCGCGAGGCCGTGGACTCGTTCCTGGACAGCGTCGGCGCTTCCGGGCGGGACGAAGACGAAGCGGAGAGGGAAGGCGGTTATTCGTTGGAAATAACCGTCGCCGACAAGGGTTTGTCCTGCCGCTGCCGCTATGCCGGCCGCAGCGAAAGCTGGCGCATGCCGCGGACCCGGATCCGGCGGGAGAAAAAGGCGGCCAGCATCGCCGAACTTTTTGAGCGCCTCGCCGCCTCGCCCTTCGGCGGGGTGCGGCTGGCGGACAGCTACTCGAACGAGCCGGATTTCCTCCTGCCGCCCCGGAACGTCAAGACCGTGATGTCCCAGGCGGCGGCCTTCGTCAACCGCCTGACCGGGCAGGACGACGACGGGGTGGACGCGCTGCTGAAGGCGCCGCTGTCCCCGGGGCTGCGCGCCGCCCTTGCCGCCCCGGAAGCGCATCCGGACAACCGCCGCCGTCTGGGCGAGCCGCCGAATCAGGTTCGCCTGTCCCTGCGGCAGCTCACTCCGGCCGTCGCCAACGCCATCCGCGAGGCGGAATTGGTCGTTTCGGGCGCCAAGGCGGAAGATTTGGCTTCCATCCTGAAATGCGCCGATCCGAGGCGGCTGGTCGTATCCTTCCCCGAAGTCTATTTCCCGAACGAAAGCGCCGCCATGCTGGAGTTGACCCAAGGCTGCCGGGAGCGCGGCATCCGGGCCGAAGCCAACTGCTGGGGCTCGCTTTGCCTGTGTCGGGAGGCCGGCCTGGCCTTTGTCGCCGGCCCGGGCCTGGCGGTCCTCAACCACTTGGCGGTGAAAAGCCTGCGGGAACGGGGGGCGCTCGGCGCCGCCGTGTCGATGGAGGCGGACCGCCGCCAGATCGAGGACATCTGCCGCGCCGCGCCGCTCCCCCTTTCACTAATGATCTTCGCCCGCCCCATCCTTGCCTACACCCGCATACCCAGGGGCGAGCTCCTGCCGGGCGGCGGCGGCGGCGCCTGGACGGATCGCCGGGGCATGCGGCTTAGCCCCGAGTCGGCCAGTTCGGTCACGGTTTTCCGGAGTCTCGTCCCCTTTGACTGGAAAAGCCTCCGGAACGACGACATCCGCGTCGCCCGCCTGAGCCTGGATTTGTCGGGCGAGGCGTCCCCGCTGGACGCCTGGAAGGGCTTCCTCCGGCCGGGCGGCCGGCCCGGCTTCCTCTTCAATTACGACCGGGGGCTTAAATGACGGCGCCGGCCGCTTACTCCCCGGATCTCGCCGGCATCCTGGCGGAGGCGGGCCGGGCCTACCGGCGGCATGAGGACGATCGTTTCCGCCTCCTGCTCGAACAAGCCATCGCCATGGCCCCGCAACGCCTGGATATCCGCTTCGCCCTCGCCAACGACCATATCCAGACCGGACGCCCGGATCTGGCGCTGGAAGCATTCCGCGAATTAAGCCGCATCGCCCCGGACGACGCCGAAGTCCTTTTCCATCTGGCCTATTGGAACCATTTCGCCAAATGCCCGGCGGAAGGGCGGGAGGCGGAAAACCGCCTGGCCGCCCGCCGTCCGGAAAAGGCCGCGGATCTCGGCGCCATCCTGAGGATCATCGACGCCTGGCTGTCCCGGCCGGCGATCGCCCCCATCCCGGAGCCATTGGCGGCCGACGTCCCGGCCGCCATCGTTGTTTTCGGCTATCGTCTCGAACCGGACGGGAGCATGCACCCGTTCCTTGTTTCCCGGCTGGAAAAAACCCTGGAGGCGGCGCGGCGTTTTCCCCGGGCGGTCGTTGTGGCGACCGGCGGCGCGCCGAGAGCCGGCCGGGTGGAGGCGGTGGAGATGCGCCGCTGGCTTATCGGGCGTGGCCTGCCGGCGGATCGCCTCCTTGAGGAGGGTTACGCCCGGGATTTGGCGGAGAACGTCATTTATTCGCGGCAGATTCTCGCCGGACTGGGCGTCGGGGAGGTGCTTTGCGTCGTTTCGGCCGCTGCCGCGAGGCGGGCCGGCGCCGGCATGGAGATAGCCGGCTGGAACGGGGGCGCGTCCTGGCGACGGGTAGCGGCGGCGGCCTCGGACGAATCGGCCGCCGTCTTCGCCGACGACGGCTCGGATCGCCGGAAACTGTACCGCGACGCCTTGCGCGTCTACGGCATACCCCTGATGCGGGTTTATCCGGAATTGGCGGAATTGTGAAGAAGAGGCGGCCGTCCATGAAACTCCGCCTGCCCGAAAACCTGGAGCGGGACGCCATCGCCGCCCTACTAGCGGCGCTTCTTGTCCTGATGCTGGCGGCGGGGGTCGTGCGCCAGCTCAACCCGGTCTGGGAAGGGTATTTGCTCCGCCTCGCCTCCGCCTGCCTCGCCTGGCTGGTATCGCTGGGCATGGCCAGGGCGGCGGCTCTGGGAACTCATATCAAGACGCTGTCCCTAGTTACCCTGGCGCCGGAAGCGGAGCGGCGGGGTTTGCTCCGGCTGGCGGACCTGCTTTTTTTCGCTTTTTCCCTCGCCACCCTGGCCATAGGCGGCCTGGTTTTCTACTTGGCGCTGGGCCGCGGTTTTCCCGGCCATCCCCTGGTCTACGCCGCCCCGCCGGCCGGATCGCTTTTGACCATGATCCGGATTTATGGGCGTCGCCGGGACGCCGCCGCATGATTATCGAGCCCGGCCTCATCCCGTTGGCCTTCGCCGTCCTGGCTCTTATGGCGCTATCCGCCGTGCCTCTGGCGGCGGCGACATTCTTCGCCGCCGCCCTTCTCGTCTGCCTCAACCCGAATCCGCTGCCGGACGGCTTTTTCCTGAATTACAGTCTGGCCATGCGGCTGAATTCGCCCGCCTTGATATCCATTCCGCTTGCCGCCCTGGCCGGCGAACTGGCTCTGGCGTCGGGCCATGCCGCCGGTTTGCTGGAAACCGCCGACGCCATCGCCGGAACGGGTCGCCGGAGCGTGGGCGCCAGGGCCATCCTCGGCTGCGCCTTCCTGGGCGCCGTGTCGGGGATGGGTCCGGCGGCGGCGAGGGAACAAACCCGGCGGCTGCTTCGCTCCCCGCCGCCAGACGGATTCAGGCGGGAGGATGCCGCCGGCGCCATTGCCGCCGCCGCCGGGCTTTGCGTCATCATCCCGGCCAGCCCGGCGCTCACCATTTACGCCGCCGCCGCCGGCCTGCCGGCGAATATCGTCTTCACCGCCAGTTTCCTGCCCGGCGTCCTGGCGGCGGCGGCGCTTCTGGCGGCCAGCCGCTTTTTCCCGCGCCTAGCGGACAATCCGGCCGTCGCCGCGGAAATTCCGCCGATCCGGCGCCGGGCCGCGCTATGGCGGGCAAAATGGTCAATCCTGTTGCCGGTCTTGACGCTCGCAACCTTGTTCAGCGGTTTTTTCAACGCCCCGGAGGCGGCCGCCTTCGCCTCGGCCTACGCGGCGATTGCCTGCCTCCGCCGCCCGGCCGGGCTGGCCGCCATCATGGACGCCATGCGCCAAGCCGCCCTAGCCGCCGCGGAAATCCTGCTGCTGGTGGGGGTGGCCGGCCTGTTCCTGTCCCTGCTGGAGGCGGCGGGCTTCCAGCAACGGCTGGCGGAAAGGCTATTCGCCCTGGCCGGCGGCTCCGGCGGGGCCATAATCCTGATGAATTTATTGTTGTTGGCGGCCGGTTGCCTCCTGGATCTGCCCGCCATCGTCGCCCTGGCGGCGCCGCTGTTGTTGCCGCTGGCCGCGAAATGCGGCCTGTCGCCGCCGCATTTCGGAGCCATGCTCGCGGTGAACGTCGCGGTCGGCCTGCTTACCCCGCCCCAGGCCGCCAATCTCGCCGCCGCCGCCCGGGAGGCCGGGACGGGAAGCCGGCAAAGCGCCAGGGCCAGCCTGCCCTTCCTCGCCGCCCTGCTCCTCTGCCTCGCCGCCACCGCCGCCGTGCCGGAGCTTTCCCTGTGGCTGCCGGCCTGGTTTGGCTGGCCGGTGTAAGCTCGCCGGCGCGAATTTCACCGCCGGTTGGCCTCGAAAATAATGATGCCGGCCGCCACCGCCAGGTTGAGGCTCTCCACTCCGCCCGCCAAGGGTATATGCGCCGTTTGCGCCGCCCGTCCGGCCAACTCCGGCGGAACGCCGCGCTCCCCCCCGAGCAGCAACAGGAAAGGCGGCTGGTAGGGAAGTTCCCGGTAATCCCCGGCGGAAGGATCGGCGGTCGCCTGGATTAGGGCGATTCCGGCCGGGGCGGCGTCCCAGGCGGCGAGGAAATCCGCGATGGCGCGGGACAGGCAGGGCAGGCGGAAGGCGGCGCCCATGCTGCCGCGCAGGAACTTCGGGGCGCGCGGATCCGCCCCCTCCAGGAACAGGCAGCCGGAAAAGCCGGCCGCCAGGGCGGTGCGGGCAAGCGCCCCGGCGTTGCCGGGATCCTGCACTCCGGCCGCCACCAGCCAGCGGGCGCCGGGGAGGCGCCAAGCGGCGGAGAAGTCCGGCTCTTCCGGCCCGAGGGAAAGGACCAGGGCCAGACCCTCGGCGTTCCGCAAGCCGGAAATCTTGGCGAAGCAGTCATCCGTCAGGCTGTAGCGCTCCAGCCCGCGTTCGCCGGCCAAGGCGAAAAGCCGGCCCGCCGCCTCCCGGCCGGCGCCGGAATCCGAAAGCAACAGGGCGGCCGGGCGGAAGCGGCCGCCGGCCGGCGCCAGCAGCGCCTCCTCCGCCAGCCTGGCGCCCTCCGCCAGGGTCAGCCCGAGGGAGTCGCGCGCCTGGCGCTGCGAAAGCGCGGCCCAATCCTTAATTTTCGGATTGGCCCGGCTGGCCAGGCGGCGGGCGCCCCGGAGCAGCTCCTCGCGGGCGAGCATCGACGATCATCCTTCCGCGGGACGGAAAAAACCTCCCGCCGGACGGAGCGGGAGGCGGGGAAAGCATTGGGCCGAAGCGAAGGGTCAGCGGCCCAGCCAGCCGCCGTCGACGGCGATGGTGAAGCCTTGCAGGTAGTCGGAGGCGGGCGAGGCGAGGAACACCGCCGCCCCGGCCAAATCGGCGGGGACGCCCCAGCGGCCGGCCGGAATGCGATCCAGGATGGCCTGGTAGCGGACCGGGTCCTTGCGCAGCGCCTCGGTGTTGTTGGTGACCATGTAGCCCGGAGCGATGCCATTGACGCAGATGCCCTTGGCGGCCCACTCGTTGGCCAACAGCCGGGTGAGGCCGATGACGCCGCTTTTGGCCGAGGTGTAGCTGGGGACGCGGACTCCGCCCTGGTAGGACAGGAGCGAGGCGATGTTGATGATTTTGCCGCCCCGGCCCTGCTTGATGAACACTTTCGCCGCCGCCTGGGACAGGAAGAAAAGCGACTTGAGATTGACGTTCATCACGTCGTCCCAGTCCTTTTCGGTGAAATCAATGGAGTCGCCGCGGCGGATGATGCCGGCGTTGTTGACCAGAATGTCGAGCCCGCCGTATTTGGCGACGGTTTCATCGATGATTTTCCGGCAGACCGCCGTGTTGGCCAGATCCGCCTTGACGGGGAAGCCATCGCCGCCGAAGGCCTTGAATCGCGCCAGCGTGTCGTCCATGGGCGAGCGCCCGACCAGCGCCACCTTGGCGCCAGCCTCGGCCAGGGCCAGCGCCACGCCCTGCCCCAAGCCGGTGTTGGCTCCGGTGACCGCCGCCACCCTGCCTTTCAGCGAAAACATGTCGAGAATCATCGCACCCCTCCTCAAATTGGGCGGATCAGGCTTACAAACCCAGTTCGAACCTGGCGAAATCGGCGATTTTCGCCTTGCCGCCGGCCGACTTGGCGGCGTTGTCGAGGGTCTGTTGCACCGTGGCCTTGCCGTCCGGATCCTTGACGAAAATTTGCTCAACCAGCACCTTGTCGGCATAAAACTTCTGGAGCTTGCCGGCGAGTATCTTCTCGCGCAACTGCTCCGGACTGTTCTTCACCCCTTCCAGGAAGACTTCCTTCTCCTTCGCCACCGTCTCGGCCGGGATGCCTTTCCGGTTCCAGGCCAGGGGGCGGGCCGCCACCGCGTGCATGGCGATTTCGTTGGCCGCGGTTTTCAGGGCGGGGGCGGCGGGATCCGCGCCTTCCAGGGACAGGGCAATCAGGGCGCCGGCTTTCTTGTTGAAATGGGCGTAGGCCCCGATAAGCCCGCCGGCGGGGGCCTCGACGCAAATGGCTTTTTTCAGGATGATGTTTTCGCCCACCACCCCGATGACCGCCTTCGCCGAGTCGGCGAAGGTCCCCTCCGGGGTCTTGGCTTGGATGACGGCCTCGGCCGAGCGGAGCTTTCCCGCCAGGCAAAGGTCAAGCGCCAGCTTCACCAGGCCGACGAAGCGCTCGTTGCCGGCGGTGGGCTCCTGTTCGCAGGCCAACTCGATCATGGCGGCGGCGGGCCCCTCGATCCGGATGGCCACCACGCCCTGCCCGGTCGGGCGATCCGCCTTTTTGGCCGCCTTGTCGATCCCCTGTTTCCTAAGAATCATTTCCGCCTCGTCCATGTTCCCGCCGGCTTCTTCCAGGGCTTTTTTGCATTGGGAGATGCCCATGCCGGTCTTTTCCCGCAACTCCTTGATTTGTTTGGCGTCAATGGCCATGATGTCATGTCTCCTGGTTATCGCCCGGTCTACTCGGCGCCGCCGCCGTAAGAGAAGCCGCCCACCTGGCTGAAATCGCTCGGGGTTTCAATCTCCTTGGCCGCGGCCGGCGCCGGCTCGGCCGGGGCGGGTTCGCCTCCGCCGCCTTCGGCCCGCTGCCGCACCGTCCCCTGGAGGGCGAAGCGCTTCTTGCCCTCGATGATCGCGTTGGCCAGCTTGGAAACGATATATTGGATGGAGCAGAAGGCGTCGTCGTTGCCGGGAATGGCGAAATCCAGGTTTGTCGGATCGTCGTCGGTGTCGATTAGGGCGACCAGGGGCACCCCCAGCCGCATCCCCTCGGCCACGGCGATGTGCTCGGTGGCGGGATCGACCATGACGATGGCGCCCGGCAACTCCTTCATGTCGCGGATGCCCTCGAAATTGCGGAATATCTTCTTCCGCTCGCGGGTGAGCGAGGCGATCATCTTCTTGGAAAATTCCTGGAGCTGGCCGCTTTTTTCCAACTCCTCCAGTTCCTGGAGGCGGGTGATGCGGCGGCGCATGGTGTTCATGTTGGTGAGGGTACCGCCCAGCCAGCGGTTGGAGACGAAATAGGACTCGCAGCGCATGGCTTCCTGGCGGATGATGTCGGTGGCCTGGCGCTTGGTGCCCACGAACAGGATCTGTTTCCCGTTGGCGGCGGTCTGGGCGAGGAAATGCCAGGATCGGATCAGCCACTTGAGGGTTTCCCGCAAATCGATGATGTGGATTTTATTTTGCTTGGAGAAGATGAAGGGCTTCATCTTGGGGTTCCAGCGGGAGGCGGCGCTGCCGAAATGCACCCCCGCCGCGACCATTTCCTTCAGTGACGCGATTGCCATGCCATGCCTTTCCCTTTGCCGTGCCCAGGCGTCATTGGAGCCTTTAAACCGCCGTCCCTATTGTACGGCGGCAGGTTTCCGGCGCCCGCTGGCTGAAAATGAGGCGATAAAAACACCACGCGGCGCCCGCCGCGTCCAGTACGCCCACTCTACCACAACGCCGCCGGCGTGTCAAGCCGCGTTTGAAAGATTCGCCGGCGGACGCCCGCGCGGCGACGCGGCAAAATTTCCCCTCCGCCCGAAAATTCTTGACAACCGCGCCAGGATAAATAGGATGGACGAAAATTCGCTTTCCCCCGCGGACGGCGGGGTTGCCGGGGCGGCGAGGATCGCCTTTATTTTGTTTTCTTTTTCAGGTGAATGTTGATGAAGCTTGAACTCACGGATGTCGGGAATTGCCGCAGGAAAATGAGCCTCGTCTTCGACGCCGGGGAGGTGGCCGCGGCCTTGGAGGAAGGATACCGGGGCATAAACAACCAGGTGCGGATCAAGGGATTCCGCCCCGGCAAGGCGCCTAGGCGGACATTGGAAAAAATGTTCGCTGGCGACGCCGCCGCCGCCGCCAAAAAATGGCTTATCGACAAAAACCTGTTCAAGGCGATCAAGGACGGGGAACTGGCTCCCGTCGGCGCCCTGACGGAAAAAAACCATGCCGAAACGCCCAAGCCCGGCCAGCCCTTCACGGTCGAGCTGGAGATGACGGTGGAACCGCCCTTCGAATTGCCGCCCTACAAGGGGATGGAATTGGAGGAGCGGCCGATCCGGGTGGAGGACGCCGAGGTCGAGTCGGCGATTGAGCGCTTCCGCCAGATATTCGCGCGGCACGAGGACGCGGGCCGCCCGGCCGAGCCCGGCGACATCGTCAATGTCGACATCCGGGTCGCCTGCGGCGAAAGCGAATTGAAAAACCTTCAAGACCAGCGGCTCCGGATAGCCGGCGACATCCTTTTCGATCTTCCCTGCCCCGATCTGATCGAAAAATTCACCGGAGCCCGGCCGGGGGACGTCGTCCGCCTGATCCTTACCCTGCCAGGGGATCACCCCACCCCGGAGCTGCGCGGCCGGCCGGCCGAGGTGGAGGCGAAGGTGAAGATGGTGGAGCGCACCGTGTTGCCGGAATTGAACGACTCCTTCGCCGGCATCCTAGGCGCCGAGACGGTGGAGCAACTCCGCCGCCGCACTCGGGAAAACCTGATCAATATCGCCCTGCGGGAGGCCGTCGCCCAACAGGAGGTCGAGATCATCGACAAACTGACGACCGCCGCCGCTTTCGCCCCCCCCGCCGAAGTGACCAAAGACCACCTTGCCCGGCTGCTGAGCCAGTTCAAGTCGGACTGGGAGCGGAAGCATGAGCAAGAGCCCGCCCCGGGGGATGAGGCGCTGGAGACGGCGCTGGAGAAATACCGCCCGGAGGCGGAGAAGGAGGCTCTGCGCGCCGCCAAATGGTTCATCCTGGTCAAGCGAATCGCCAGGCTTGAGAATATCGAAGCCACCCAGGGGGACATGGCCAACCACATCGAGTCGCTGGCCAGAGCCTACAAAACCTCGGCCGCCATAATCATCCGCCGCATCCGCGAGTTCAACGGCGTCGAGGCCATGATGGAGGAAATCCTGTCCATGAAGGTGGTTGAGATGATCCGGATCAACGCCAAATCGGGCCGGCTCGGCTCCGGCCGCCCGGCGGCCGACACCGGCTCCGCCAACGCCGAGGCGGCCGAAAGCGTCAACCAAACCCCAATCGGGGCGGAAGCCTGAGCCGCGGACGGAAAACCGCGCCGGCGTTCCCGGAATGCCCACCGCAGACAAACCCATAAGGAAAAAAGCGCATGTCCAGCAATCCCGTCAGTCCGTCGGCCGGAATAGGCCGGGAAGCCATGGCCGACCTGGTACCCTTCGTCATTGAGCGCACCGGCAGGGGCGAGCGGAGCTACGACATTTTTTCCCGGCTCCTTTCCGACCGGATCATCATCATCGGCTCGGAAATACAGGATCACAACGCCAGCCTGTATATCGCCCAGATGCTGTACCTGGATCTAGTCAACCGCGAATCCGACATCCAGGTCTACATCAACTCGCCCGGCGGCAGCGTCACCGCCGGCCTGGCCATTTACGACACCATGCAACACCTGTCCTGCAACGTGTCCACCTATTGCATCGGCCAAGCGGCCAGCATGGGCGCCGTCCTCCTCGCCGCCGGCTCCAAGGGCAAGCGCTTCAGCCTGCCCCATAGCCGCATCATGATCCACCAGCCGTGGGGCGGGGCCCAGGGCACGGCGACCGACATCAACATCCAGGCGGCGGAAATCAACCGCCTGAAGGCGCTTTTGATCGGCATCCTGGCCAAGCACAGCGGCAAGGAGCTGGCCGTCGTGGAGAAGGACACGGACCGCGATTTCTTCATGTCGGGCAAGGAGGCGGTTGAATACGGCTTGATCGACGAGGTCCTGCATCCGGGCGCCAAGACGCCGATCGACAAAAAGCCGTCTTAGGGGGAAGCGGAAATGTCCAAGCACAACCCGTCCGGAACCATGGATTCCGGAGGCCCCAAGCGGGGGGATCAGAAATGCGCCTTCTGCGGCCGGCCGCCGGACAGCCGCCGCAGGGTTATCCAGGGCTACCGGGACGCCTGCATCTGCTCCGACTGCGTCAAAATGTGCGTCACCCTGATGGACGAGGACGAATTCGGCCGCCGGGGCGAGGAGCGCGTCAAGATCGCCCGCGTCCCCTCCCCCCGCGAATTCAAGCGGGCCCTGGACGAATACGTCATCAGCCAGGATCACGCCAAGAAGGTGCTGTCCGTGTCGGTGCACAACCATTACAAGCGGCTGGTGGCCGGCAAGGGCGACGACGTCGAGGTGGAAAAGTCCAATGTCCTCATCGTCGGCCCGTCCGGCTGCGGCAAAACCCTCATGGCCCGCATCATGGCCGGGGTGGTGGACGTCCCGTTCGCCATCGCCGACGCCACCACCCTCACCGAAGCCGGCTATGTCGGGGAGGACGTCGAGAACATCCTGCTCCGGCTTATCCAGGCCGCCGACGGCGATGTGGCCAAGGCGGAGAAAGGCATCGTCTACATCGACGAAATCGACAAAATCGGCAAAAAGACCCAGGGCGTCTCCATCACCCGCGACGTCTCCGGCGAGGGCGTGCAGCAGGCGCTTCTGAAAATGCTCGAGGGTACGGTTTGCAACGTCCCGCCCCAGGGCGGCCGCAAGCATCCCGAGCAGCGCTACATCCCCATCAACACCACCAACATCCTTTTCATCTGCGGCGGCACCTTCGACGGGATTGACGAGATCATCGGCCGCCGGGTCGGGCAGAAATCCATCGGCTTCCACCGGGAACAGGAAAAGTCGGCCGACCAGGAGCTGGGCGACCTCCTGGAGCAGGTGGATTCCGACGATTTCCTGGAATTCGGCCTCATACCCGAACTCCTGGGCCGCCTGCCGGTCATCGCCCCAATACGCCCCATGGACGAGGACGGCCTGATCCGCATCCTGCGCGAGCCCAGGAACGCCCTCCTGAAGCAATACGAGCATCTTTTCGCCCTGGAGAACGCGGAGATCGAGTTCACCGCGGAGTCGCTTCGCTCCATAGCCAAAAAGGCCCTGAAAAAGGGCACCGGCGCCCGGGCGCTCCGGAGCATCGTGGAGGACATCCTGATCGGCCTGATGTTCGAGTTGCCGGATCTGCCAAGGCCGCACAAATACATCATCGACGAGGAGCTTATCGACGAGGGCTGGGACCGCTGGGGAGTCAAGCACGGCTATCTGCAGCCGGAGGACGCGTCCCTCCGGGGGAAAAACCGCAAGCGCCGGCTGGAGGCGGTTGAAAACAAGGAAATCCCGGCCTAAGGGCACCCGGAAAAACATTTATGCGCATATCGCTCTTGATCTCGACCTATGAGCGGCCGGACGCCTTGGCGGCGGTTCTGCGCAGTCTAGGGCGCCAAACCCTGAAGCCTTTCGATATTGTGATCGGCGACGACGGTTCCGGCCCCGCCACGGCGGCGGCCATCCAGGCGGCCAGGGCGAGGGGATTGCCGCTCCGCCACGAGTGGGAACCCCACCAGGGCTACCGGCTGGCGCGGATGCGCAATTTGTGCGCGGCGGCGGCGGGCGGCGACTATCTGATCATCGTGGACGGGGACGTGCTGCTGCATCCCGATTTTGTGGCCGACCACGCGGCGGCGGCCGAAAAGGGCTTTTTCGTCCAGGGCTCCCGGGCGCTTTTGAACGAGGCCGACACCAGGCTGGCCATCGCCGCCGACGCCTTTTGGCCGTCGTTTTTCCGCCCCGGGATCGGCAACCGGAAAAACCTCCTCCGCTGGCCCGGCCTGGCCCGCCGCCTGCCGTCCCGCCGCCAGGGGCTCAAGGGCATCCGGACCTGCAATTTCGCCGTATGGCGGGAGGATTACGCCGGAGTCAACGGCTTCAACGAGGACTTCATCGGCTGGGGCCGGGAGGACAGCGAATTCGCGACCCGTTTGCTGAACCGCGGGGTGAGGCGGCGGAATCTCCATTGCGCCGGCCTGGTCTGCCATCTGCATCATCCCGCGCGTTCGCGGAACGGCTTGGCTAAAAACGACCGGCAGCTGGAGCGGGCGGTGGCCGGAAAGGCGGTTTTTTGCGAACGCGGCTTGAATCTGCACCAGGGCGGCAAGCCGGAAGGCGCCGCCGCCCCGGCCGGCGGCAAGGGCTAAGGCCATGCCGAAAATAACCGCGCAGATCATCGCCAAGGATGAGGAGGAGATGCTACCGGCCTGCCTCGCCAGCCTGTCCTGGGCCGACGAAATCCTGCTGGTGGACTCGGGTTCCACCGACCGCACGCTGGAAATAGCCAGGGCGGCGGGCTGCCGGGTGTTGACCCACGCCTTCGAAGGGTTTTCGGCGCAATTCAATTGGGGGATCGGGCAAGCCGCCCATCCCTGGCTGTTCATCGTGGACGCAGACGAAGTCGTGGACCCGGAGTTGGCCGCCGCCATCCGCCGCCTCATGGCCTCGGAACCGGAATTGGAGGTTTACCAGGTGCTGCGGGACGCCTTCTTCCTCGGTCACCGGATGCGGGCGTCGTCCTGGAGCGGCGAACCCCTTCCCCGGCTGTTCCGCAAGGGCAGCCTGACCTATCGCGGGCTGGTGCACCCAGTCGCGGACAGCGGCGGGCGTCCGCTGGGCAAACTGCCCGGCCGGCTTCTGCACTACACCTACCGGGACATGGCGCAGTATTTCCGGAAATTCGACCTCTACACCACCCTGTGGGCGGAAAACGCCCAGGCCAACGGCGTCCGCGCCGGCCTGCCAGCCATTTTCCTGCGATCCGGCTGGCGCTTCCTGCACAACTATTTCATCCGGGGGGAGATCCTCGACGGCAAATACGGCTTGTTGACCGCCACGCTTTCCGTGATGTATACCTTCATAAAGTACATAAAACTCTGGGGGCTGCGGCATGGGCATTCCGCGGGCGGCGGTGGTTGACGGCCAGGGCGGCGGGGTTGGCAAGGCCCTGGTGGAAAAAATGCGCCATGTCTTCGGCGGGCGGCTCCACATCATCGCCCTGGGAACCAATTCCCTCGCCACCTCGCTGATGCTCAAGGCCGGCGCGAACGAGGGCGCCACCGGGGAGAACGCCATCGCCGTGAACGCGGGGAGCGTCGACGCCATCCTGGGCGCCGTGGGCATCGTCGCCGCCAATTCGATGCTCGGCGAACTCACCCCCGCCATGGCGGCCGCCATCGGCGCCAGCCGGGCCGAGAAGATCCTCATCCCCCTGAACCGCTGCCAGCTCCGCGTCGTCGGCGTCAAGAACCAGCCCTTCGCCTGCCACATCGACGACGCGGTCGAGGCGCTCGGGCGCATCCTGCCGGAAGGGTCCGCCCCGCATCCCCCCTAAACGCCGCTCCGACGGCCGGTTCGTCGCCGACGGCGGCGGGGCAAGGCCTCCCGGGGAATCAGCCGGTTCCCCGCAAAAGGTGCAAAATGTCGTACCCGGTGACGGTCAGCATCAGGGCCAGCAGGCAGGCCAGCCCGATCCATTGCGCCGTGTCGCGCAGCATCCGGGGCGGCGGCCCGCCGATCAGCCATTCGATCAGCAGGAAAATCAGGTGGCCGCCGTCCAGCACCGGGAAGGGCAGCAGGTTGCATACCCCCAGGTTGACGCTGATCAGCGCGACGACGTACAGGAAATAGGCGAAGCCGCGATCGTCGGCGATCTTGATGATGCGGAAAAGCTGCACCGGCCCGCCCACCGCGTCGAGGGGCAGCGTCCGGATCGCCAGCTTGTGCAGCACCCGGTACACCATGAGCGACAAATCCACCCACTTGCGGCCAGCCGCCACCAGCGCCGCCGCGAAGGGCAGGGGGCGGATATCCTCGGCGGTTTTCAGCGACACCGGCAGGCGGCTGCGCAACCCGGCGGCGGCCGGATCGCTCCGGATGGCCTCGGGGGTCTCGGCCACCAGGGTCTTTAGTCCGCCCCCATAGGGCGAGCCGGCGGGGAAGACGAAGCGGAGGATGGTCGAGGAGAGGTCGGGCGAGTATTGCAGGGCGACCAGGCGCGAGCCGACCAGGCGCGCGGCGCCGCCGAGGCTGAGGTCGGCGAAGCTGCCCGGCGCCACCGAGGTCACCGGGCCCGAAAGCAGATCGACCCCGATCATCGGCCGCCGGTGCTCGCTATTGACGCGGGGCGAGAGCCGGATCGCCAGATTGGCTTCCGGAACTTCCGCCAGGGGGGCGGGCGGAACGCCGTCGGCCGGGTTGCGCCGGACAAACAGCCGGATGCTCCGCGTCGCCGCCGCCTCCACCGCCTCGCGCAACGACTTGCCCCTAGGCAGGGGCCGTCCGGCCAGGCCAACCAGGAAATCGCCCTCCCTGGCCAAGCCTTCCAGGGGCGAGCCGGGCAGCGTCCGCTCAATGTGAAAGCCGTCGTCCCCCTGCATCAGTCCCTCGATCCCCAGGAGCGTGTCCCGCTCGGGATCCCCGATGTTCGCTTCCAGCCTGGGGGTCGCCGCCACCGTCAGGGTTTCCCCGCCTCTTTTCAGCAGGATGTCGACAGGCTTCAGGGCGGCCTCGGACACCGCCTCCATGAATTGCTGGGTATTGGCGAAACGCCGGATGCCGCCCGACTTCGGGCCGGAAATCTCGGCCGCCGTCACCAAATCGCCGGGCCGCAGACCCGCCAAATCGGCCGGGCCGCCCGGAAGCACGCCGGCGATTTCCACCCCGAGCCTAAGCCCCAGGTCCCATTCGCCGTAAGTCTCCAGAGGCGCCCTGACTTCACGAATCGCTCCGTCCTCGGCCCGCCGGATCTTGAGGACAGCGTCCTCGCCCGGCCGCCTCGCCAGCAGGCTTTGGATCATTTGACCCTGGTTTTCGGGGATGTCCACGCCGTTGACGGCGAGGATTTCGTCGTTCACCGCCAGTTTGCCGGCCAGGGCGTCGGCGAAGACGGCATCCTCTATGATTCCGCCGACGCGGCGGGAACGCTCGGGTTCGGCGCCGATGGAGTTGAGGTTGCCGCGGCCGCCCGAGGCCCGCCCCTTGACCCGGATGGTCAGTTGCCGCAAGTTCCCAGCATCGTCGCGGCGCTCCAATTCCACCGCGATCTCGCCGCCGGCGCCGGAGAGGGCTATGGCCTCGGCCGCCTCCTCGAACGATTCGATGTTCCGGCCGTCCACCCGGACGATCCGGTCGCCGGAGCGAAAGCCGTGCAGGGCCGCCGGCCCCCCGGGCTCCAGTTCTCCCAGAACCGGCGGGATGAAGGGTATGCCGTACATGAAGGCGGCGACCAGGATCAGGAAGCCGAAGATGAAATTCATCAGCACCCCGCCGCTGAAAACCAGCCCTCTGGCCCACAGGGGTTTGGCTTGGATCTCGTCCGGGGAGCCGGTGCGGCGCTCCTTCCTCGGATCGTCGTTCTGCCCGGCCAGGGCGCAGTAGCCGCCCAGGGGCAGAATGCCGATGCCGTAAACCGTGCCCCGCCATTCCTTTTCCAGGGACAGGGCGAAAATGTCGAAGCCGACGAAGAACCGCTCCACCTTGACCCCGGTCAGCCTGGCGGCCAGGTAATGTCCGAGTTCGTGGACGAAGATGAGGGCGGAAAAGGCGGCGACGACGATCAGGGCCTGATTGACGGCGCCGATGCCGGGCAGAAAATCGATCATGGGGAATGGGGTTCCTTATAACATAAACAGATCCTTGACCGCCCCGGGCGCGGCGGCCAGCAATTCCGGCAGACATTCGGGCTTCCGGCCGCCGGCCTGGGCGAAGTCCGCCTTGCCGCCGCCGCCGCCGCCGATGATGCCGGCCAGCCGCTTCACCACCTCGCCCGCCTTCAGCCTGGCCGGCGCCAAGTCCTTGCCAATCGCCACCGCCAGGGCGGCCTTGCCGCCGTCGCGGCTGGCCAGGACCGCCACCCCCAACCCGCCCAGGCGCCGGAGCAGCGAAAGGGCCAGCTCGCCCAATTCCCTGCCGCCGATTTCGCCGGCGTCGGCCGCCAGCAGGCGGATCCCGCCGTCAAGCTCGATGGCGGCGGCGGCGGCCAACTTGTCCCGGGCCTGGGCCAGCCTGGCGGCGGCCAGGCTCTTTTCCAGCTCGCGGATCTGGCTGGTCAAGGCCATGACCCGCTCCCCGGCTTCGCCGGGCGAGGTTTTGAGCGCCCGGGCCACTCCGGACAGGAGCGCCCCCTGTTCCCGCGACAGGCGGAAAGCGGCCAGCCCGGTCACCCCCTCGATCCGCCGCACCCCGGCCGCCACCGACTCCTCCGCCGTCAGGCGGAAACTGCCGATGGGCGCCACCTCCCGCATATGGGTGCCGCCGCAAAACTCCACCGAATAATCGCCCACCGACACCACCCGGACCGTGTCGCCGTATTTTTCGCCGAACAGGGCGATGGCGCCGCTCTTCTTCGCCTCCGCCAGGGGCAGGACGCGGGTGACCACCAGGGAGTTTTCCAGGATGCGGCGGTTGATGATTTCCTCCACCTCTTCCCGCTGGGCCTGGGTAAGGGCGCAGGGATGCTGGAAGTCGAAGCGCAGGCGATCCGGCCCGACGTGGGAGCCCTTCTGTTCCGCCTTGTCGCCCAGAACGCTCCGGAGCGCGTGGTGCAGCAAATGCGCGGCGGTGTGGTTGCGCCTGATGTCCTGGCGACGGGCGGCGTCCACTTTCGCGCTGATCCCGACCCCGGGCCGGAGGACTCCCGTTTCCACTTCGCCCGAATGAAGGTGGATGCCGTCCAATTTCTGCGTGTCGTCAACCCGGACGACCAGGTTGCCGGGGCCGACCAGGAGTCCGGTGTCCCCGACCTGGCCGCCGGATTCGCCGTAGAAGGGCGTCCGATCCAGGATCACCGTCACCTGGGCGCCGGGGCCGGCCGCGTCGGCCAGGGCGTCCCCAACCACCGCCGCCAAGACCCCGCACTCGGCCTCCAACGCGTCGTAGCCGAGGAATTCGCTGCCGGCCGTGAGTTTCTTGACCTCCTGCAGGGGTCCCTTGGCGAAAACGTCGCCCTTCATCCTGGCGCCTTCCCGGGCCTTGGCCCGGGCCTCGGCCATGGCGGCGTCGAAGCCGGTCGCGTCAACGGCCAGCCCCTCCCGCGCCACCAGCTCCTCGGCCAACTCGCGGGGGAAGCCGTAGGTGTCGTACAATTCGAAGGCGGCGGCGCCGGAAATGCTCTGGCGGCCGGCCTTCCGGGTTTCCTCCACCGCCTGGCCGATGCGGGCGAGGCCGCGATCCAGGGTGGCCAGGAACTTCGCCTCCTCCAGGCCAATCGTTTCGGCCAGGGCGGCGGAGCGGGCTTGTATTTCCGGATACGGCTTGGCCATGACCCGGCCCACCACCGGGACCAGAGCCGGGAGGAAGCTCTCGCGGATGCCCAGGTTCCGGCCGTCCAGGACGGCCCGGCGCAGCAGGCGCTTAAGCACATAGCCGCGGTGGGAATTGGCCGGCAGCACGCCGTCCGCGATGCAGAAGGTCACGGCCCGCACGTGATCCGCCAACCGCCGCATCAGTACGTCGTCCTCGCGCCTGGCGCCGTAGCTTTTGCCGGCGGTTTCGGCGATGGCGGCGACGATGGGCCGGAAAATGTCGATGTCCATGTTGGTGGCGGCGCCCTGGAGACAGGCGGCCATGCGCTCCAGGCCCATGCCGGTGTCGATGTTCCTTTGCGGCAGGGGGAGCAACCCGCCGTCGGGCTGCCGGTTGAACTGGGTGAAGACCAAGTTCCAGATTTCGACCCAGCGCCGGCAATCGCAGGTTATGCCGCAGTCCGGCCCGCCGCAGCCGAATTCGGCCCCGCGATCATAGAAAATCTCGGAGCAAGGGCCGCAGGGACCGTTGGGGCCGAGTTTCGGGGCGTCGGCCGGCCAAAAATTGTCGTGATCGCCCAGGCGGGCGATTTTTTCCGGAGGCAGGCCGACGCTCTTTTCCCAGATGCCAAAGGCTTCATCGTCCGAATCGTGGACCGAGACCTGGAGGCGGCTTTCCGGGATGCCCATGGCGCCGGTGAGGAATTCCCAGGCCCAGCCTATCGCCTCCGGCTTGAAATAGTCGCCGAAGGAGAAGTTGCCGAGCATTTCAAAAAAAGTGTGGTGTGCCGGGGTGACCCCGACGTTCATGATGTCGCCGGTGCGCAGACACTTCTGGCAGGTGGCGGCGGCGCGGTACTCGATGCGCAGGCCCATGAACTGATCCTTGAACTGGTTCATGCCCGCGCCGGTGAAAAGCAGGGTGGGGTCGTTATGCGGGACCAGGGAGTCGGACGCCACGATTCGGGCGCCCTTGCCGGCAAAAAAGCCAAGGTACTTGTCGCGGATATCGTCGGTTCTCATGGAGCGGCATCCTTCGCCGGCGTCGAAACAACCCGCGGCGCCCCGGCCGCCGGGCCGGACGCCGCCGACTCGCATTATACCGCCGGCCGGCCGGCCGCGCAAGGCCCGGGACGGATTTGCCGGCGATTCCGGGTTCCCCGGTTTTTTGATCGGCGGACATTTCGCTTTTATTTTTGCGGCCGGCCCCCGCCAGCGTTTTCTGTTTCCTCCGCTTTTTCAATATCTTGCGACAATCCGGCGCCTCCGGCGCGTCCGGCCCGCCGGACCGCGGCGGGGCAGGCCGGCCGCCGCGGCTTCCTTGGCCGGGCAGCTCCCTTCCTCCGCTCCGGCGGGACAAAAAACGCTCCTCGGCAGCGCCGCCGCATATGGCGCGTCCGGCGAGGGGCGGCGACGGACCGGCGGTTTGCGGCGGTTTCGCCTCCCTTGTCCGAGCCGAAAAACCGGCGGTTCTTCCGCCCCGCCGCCACCGGACGAAGCATGCGTTCCGCCGGATTGTTGGCGATGGACAGTTCGCCGTCCGATGCGTAAACCGTCGGCGTCGCCCAGTTGTTCCGGCAATGGGCCGTCGCTTCGCCCAAGGGCGACTTGGGCGGAATTACCCGCTCCCTCCCCTTCAGCCGCTCCCCGAAGGCGCCGGAGGCGAAAGGCATCTTCACGGGAACGACGCAAGACCCGAGCGCGTCGCTATGCGCCGCCGACGCCTTGGCAACATCCTTATACGAGTTGCCGTTCGAGGCATGGCGTCACGGCGACTTGATGATTATATCGAAACGGCGCCGAATTGTTCTTGAATTTTGCAACGCAGTTCAAGTAACGGCTCTATATAGGCGCGGCTTTGTCCGCTATCCATGATGTCGGCGGTACAAGAAATGGAAATGGCCATGGGGCGGTCTGCCCGAAAACCAATCGCCATACCGCACAATCCCAATTCCGCCTCCTGATAATCCACAGCATATTTTTGCTCCCGTATCTTTCTTATATTTTCCCTCAATCCTTCACGCGTTCGTATGCTGTGAGAGGTCCGAGCGCGCAAATCGTCGGTCGGGTATATTCCGTCCAGATCCGCGTCGGCAAGCAATGCAAGCATGGCTTTTCCCGTTGAGGTACAGTGTGCGGCTCTTCTTACCCCGTCGGCCACGGAAAAACCCAAAAAGTCCTTGGTTACCACCCTGGAAAGATATACGACATCGCTGTCGACAAGAGTGGCGAGTTGAACCGTCTTCCCGGTGATCTGGCTCAATTCGCGCATATAGGGAAGACAGAATCCGAAAGCGTCGAGCCGGGCTCTGTACAGACCGCCAAGTTCAAACAACGTTGCACCCAACGAATAGCGCCTCGTCCTTTTGTTCTGTTCTAAAAAATGTTCCGAAAGGAGGGTAAGAACCAAGCCGTGGGCGGTGGTTTTATGCAAGCCGCTCAAATCGGCAATCTCGGCCAACGACAGGCGCTTATGTTCGCGGAACAGATAGAGTATTCCAATGGCCCTGATCACGCTGTTGATCATTCATCCCTCGATGGAAATTGCCACCGACCCGTCAATCGGGCGGTTGGAGCAATGCCGGGAAAATGCGGCTTCCGCGCGCAAATGGGCGAGCGCGAGAATCAACGCATTGTTCCGAATATGGATTGATGCGTTCATCACTTATTCGAGAATACGAGTCGGAAATATTCTTTTGTCAACGATCCTGGGCTTCCCAAAGTTAGGATTAACGACGGGGAAGTCCTCGCGGAAATGGCTGCCGCGGCTTTCCTCGCGGCACATGGCGGAATACGCCATAATTTTCGCGCATAACAGGAGATTTGCCGTTTCCATATTTTCAGGATGGACAGTATCGGAACCCGGCGCCGCCAATATTTGCATTTCAAGTCCGTCAATGCGTCGCGAAAGCGAATCGAGTCCGGCGGCAGTACGCCTGACCAAAAGGCAATTTTGCGTCATCGCCGACAGTTCGCCGCGAATGGCGCACGCGTCGATTTTTCGGGACAGGATATTCCTCGTCTCATCGAGGGCGTTCCTGAAATCGGCGAGCTCGGCGGCATGCGCATGACTGGATGCTGACACTGCGGCTGCCCGTTCCCCAGCGATTCGTCCAAATACCTGGCATGTCACCAGCATGTTTCCGCCAAGCCGATCCGCTCCATGCGGACCGCCCGCCGTTTCTCCGGCGGCGTATAATCCGGGTATGGAAGTTTCAGCGTTCGCGTCAATCCTGACGCCGCCATTTATGGCATGGGAAAAACAGGCGATTTCCGTCTTTTTGTCCGCGTCAACCCTTATCTTTTTCGAAAGGAAATAATCCTTCGCCAAGGGCCACATGCGATGAATGCCGTATTCATTCGAGAGGCCGCCGACATACGCATCCGTCATCATTGTGAAATCGGCGTATACGCCGCCGTTCGCGGTTCCCCTTCCATCCGATATTTCTCGTTGTATGCATACTTCCAGATGCCTGGAAATATCCCGAGAACTGAAAGGGAAATGCCTGCGGTGTTCATCCATGACATCCTTCCAATTAACGCCAGCCGGAAGCGAGGACATGAATTCCTTCCCCTCAACATTGCGTAGAGTCGGATGTCCACCCCATATATAGGCGTTGATAAGGCTTACGGCCGGATAGATAAATCCGATCCCGGCCTGCATAAATTCCATATTAATCAACTCGGCGCCGGCTTTGAAAGCCATCGCATAGCCGTCCCCGGTAACCTCGGGGGGATTCATATTCTTGGCCATTATCCGGGAAGCGCCGCCGGTCGCCAATACCGTCGCCTTGGCCGAGATGAACAAATAACCACCATTCCGCGTCACGGCTACAGCTCCAACACACATGCCGTCCCTGATCGTCAAGGACACCACCTGGATATTTTCGATTATTGATATGTCGCGCTTACCGATTTGTTCATCCATCGCCTTGACAATTGGTTCCCCGTGGCCCTTAATAACATGGGTACGCGCTTTGTTGGAGTAACAACTCTTGAAAGCATAAAGCCCGCCATCCGGATTGCGCTCATAACGCACGCCCCATTCTTCCAGTTGCCGGACCGTCGCTTCGGCGTTGTCCGCCACCACTTGGGCAACGTCCGGAATGGCCATACCCATTCCCGCCTCTATGATGTCGTCATAATACGCTTCCGGACTATCCGATGGATCGACGGCGCCGTCCGGAGAATTGTATCCCGCCATTTCCGACACCCCGAACCCGGTGGCTCCGCCTCCCGTTCCGCCTTTAACCGCCATCAGGACAGATACTCCCGCATCGCAGGCGGCGATGGCGGCCCGCATTGCGGCGCCGCCGCCGCCAATCACCAGCACGTCCGTCAGCAAACGTTCCATGTTCCGGCCTCTCAATCAACCAAAATATGTTACGAAATAACTGTATCGCCAGGATCCGCGCGGAACGAGTCGCACCAGCGCCTTTGCCGATGAATTCGGCATAGTTATTTCGAACAAACCCTAAACGCCAAAAATCAGATTGGGAATGAATAGGACCAGACCCGGCCAAAAAACCATAACCGCAATGAGAACAAGAATGGCGATAAAAAACGGGATTGCCTCCCGCGCCGTCTCTTGGGGGCTGCATTCCAATATTCCAGACACGGTATATAAGGCCACGCCAACCGGCGGACTCATGATGCCAAGCTGAACCGTCGTCATCATCACAAGGCCGAAATGAACCGGATCAATTCCCACCTTTATCGCCACAGGCAGGAGTATGGGCGTCATTAACAGAGTTATAACAGTGGTTTCCATGAACATACCGGCCAAGATCAGGAATATGATAATCGCCAGAAACATTAAATAGGAATTATTGGTAAAAGAAATAAGAAATCCGGCCAAAAACTGGGGAACGCGGTCATATACTATCCCGAATCCGAAAATGCCGGCGCAGGCGATAATCAGCATTACTGCGCCAATGTCCACTCCGCTTTCGAAAACCGCCGTACGAAATTTTTCCCAAGTGAGTTCCCGATGTATGACCCTCCCCACGAAAACGGCATACACGACGGCGAAAGCTCCGGCCTCAGACGGAGTGAACAATCCGAAACGTATGCCGAAAATGAGAATAATCGGGAATAACAACGCCCACAAACAATCATAGAAGGACGTGAACACTTCGCGCAAAGTTGGTCCGCGCGCCCTCTCGGGAAGGTAATTACGACGCCTGGCGGAAATCGATACCGTTGCCATAAGTGCCGCCATCATGAGAATTCCCGGGAGAATGCCTCCGGCGAAAAGTCGCCCTATCGATACTTCTCCCACGGATCCGAACAGGATAAGCCCCATGCTCGGAGGAATTGTGGAGGTGATGATTGAAGACAGTCCGTTGATGGCGGCACTCCATCCGCGCGAATACCCCCGCTTGATCATAGCTGGTCCGAGAACCCTGGATTCCATGGCGGCGTCGGCAACGGCCGAACCCGACACGCCGCCCATCAGCGTAGACAAGACGCAACTGATTTGCGCAATGTTCCCGTACATGTGACCGGTAAGGACATCGGAAAGTTTTACCATACGTTGCGTGATCCCCGTGTGATTCATCAAATGTCCCGCAAAAATGAAAAGCGGTATGGCCAGCATGGTAAACGATTGGGTAGTCGCAAGAAACCGCTGTACCGCAATGGCGGTGGGAACATCCGAATTGCAAAGAAAATATAGAAAACCAGATATGCCTATGACAAACGCCACCGGCATGCCGAAAACGAGAAATACAACGAACGCCAATGTCACAATAAGCATCAGAACGACCCTCCCGGCGCGTCGTCGTTCGAACCGGCATCCGGAGTTGTCAACGGCATATCCAACCATATCTTGAAAAAGCGAATCACAGTGGTCACCAACATTAGAAAAGCTCCGGTCGGAACAGACGCCGTCGCCCAAATATACCCTATTTGAAGAGTCTGGTACACTCTTTTTCGATTGGAGAGGCATAAATCAATGCCAAACTTAACGAGGTATATCAGGAAAACGGCCATGACCATACACCAGAGAAGGGCGATGATTTTCCTGATTTTCAATGGAAAAAGATTCACTATCATATCGACGCTCACCACCCGATTCCGGCGCAATGCCAAGTCGCCTCCGAGGCCGACCGTCCAGCCAAGCAACAGCAAGGAAATATCTACACTCCAATTCAAAGGATACCCCAGAGTCCTCGCCATGGCGGAAATGAAAACCATGAAGGCGATGACAATGACAAATGCCTGGATTATCATGGCTTCGGCGGCCGTCACAAAACCGTAGACTCGTCTGATGCCGGCTAACATCATTTTCCTATCTGTTTGTATATGCGGTCACGGAGATCGGCGTAGCCCAGTTTATTATACACCGCCTCGCTGGATTTTTTAAATGCATCCAAATCCACTTCCACTAATTCCATGCCCGCCTCGATCATCTTCTTCTCATAATCATCCGACAAACCAAGAATCTTCCTCGAGGTAACTTCCGCTATCGCCACCGCCTCATCAGTCAGGGCTTTCTTGTATTCGTCCGGAATTCCCTCATACCATGAATTGGAACAAACTATCCCGTTGATGAGGAGGATATGCGAAGTTTTATTGAGATAATGCAACACTTCATAAAAGCGATAGGTATAGTTGGCCGTGTTTTGTTGTTCCACTCCGTCAATGGCCTTTTGCTGTACGGCGGGATAGACCTCGGTGAGCGGCATGGCGACCGGGGTAGCGCCCAGCGACGCCACGGATTCGATATAGACGGGGGATCCTCCCGTACGGACTCGCTGATCTCTCAGATCGGCGGGCTTGCGGACCGGAACATTATTGAGGAAATGGCGGAAGCCGTCGGTCCAATTGAAATTGATGACTTTCAGGCCCTCGCTGGTAAGGCGATCTTCCCATTCCTTGAATTCCGCCGAATTGCACACCTGCATGAACTCGTCGTATGAATCGGAGAAATAAGGCAACATGATGATGCCCATTTCCTTCACGTAGTTGGCCATGCGCGCACCATCGGTGAGGATGGCGACGTTGAGGCCGTTGATGGCCTGTTCAATGACATCTTCGTCGTTGCCGAGTTGCGAACTCGGATACACTTCGATATTCAAATTGCCATTGGTGCGGATAGCCACTCGTTTCGCCCATTCCCTGAATCCCTCCACCAGGGGATGGGTTTCACCTTGCGACGTCGACATTTTCAATGTGTATTGCCCGGCGTAAACCAATGATTGGGACAGCGCGAAAATGCAAAAGCATCCAATCATTACGACACCACACAATTTTCTCATCCTGATTCCTCCTGACACGAACGATGAAATTATTTTCGGCTTCGGCCGAAAATATATTATACCTGTTTGAATGCCGGTTTGCGCTTATGGAGAAAAGCGTCCACACCCTCGGCGCAATCGGGAGTTTTGAATATCTCCTTACTGTAACGGAGATTATCAATAAAGGATTCCTCCGTGGACTTCCGGCCAAGGTCTCGAACTCCTCGTTTGATTAACTTGACGGCCTCGAAAGGCTTGACGGCAATTTCCTCGGCGATCTCCAACGCCTTTTCCACCGCTTTCCCTTCCGGGGCCAGGCGGTTCACCAATCCAATGCGCACACATTCCTCGGCTTCCACGAACTCTCCGAGATACATCATTTCCATGGCTTTGGAGGGTCCGACCAACTTAGGCAGGCGGAATAGGCCGCCGCTGCCGGGAAAAACGCCCAAATTGATTTCAGGCATGGCTATTTTGCCCCGTTCCGACAGTATCCGCATGTCGCAGGCCATGGCTATTTCGAACCCGCCGCCGCAGACTACGCCTTCCATGGCGCATAATACCGGGCGAGAAAGAAATTCAATGGCGTTGAAGGTTTCATTCTCCTTCTGCAGTTTCTTTCCCACGACGTCGTCCCAAACTTCAGGAAATTCCTTGACGTCAGAACCCACGCAAAAGGCGCGCGATCCGGATCCGGTCAATACGACTACCCGTACGGTTCCGTCAACATCCAGTTTCCGCAACGCGTCATTAAATTCATCCCTCAACGGAAGCGTGACAAGGTTCAATGGCGGATTGTTCAGAGTCACCAGGCAGACGCCCTTGTTTTTCTTTTCAATACGCACAAGTTTATTGATATAGTCCATGTTCCCTCTCTCCCCGGGCTTCAGGAAACACAAATCGTTCTTTCCTTCGGAGTCACAGTCCTTTGGCAATTCCCGATGCAAGCAATGATTTGATCGCCTCGTCGGCGTACCCGATTTCCCTAAGTACTTCAACGGTGTGCTCCCCTAATTTCGGGGGATTCCTGCGCAATTCCGGAGCCTTGCCATTGTAACGGACGGGATGATTCAAAACTTTGATCGGCCCGGCTTCAGGAGTATCGAGTTCCAATATTATCTCGTTGTGGATAACCTGCGGGTCCTTGACGAGTTCCGGATAAAAATTGACCGGAGCATACCAAATGGAATGCCTTTCGAATATTTCCGTCCATTCCGCCGTGGTGCGTTTCAGCATTTCCGTCGCAACTACCCTGTCGAATTCAATTCGGTTTTCCATCTGATCTTCCGGCTTGAAACTATCCAAAGACCCCGGGGAAAAGATTTCCTTCAGGGTGGAATAAGATGTTAGGGATAACGTTATGGAGGAATCCTTCGTCTTGTATATCCCATATGGAGATTGATGCATCCTAGAACTCAGGCCAGTCGACGGCCGCTCGGTGAGTTTGCCGCCGTTCATAAAATAACAAATGGGCTCCTGTTGGAGATCTATGGCGGCGTTAAGAAGGCAATTGTCCACCTTGCAGCCATCACCGGTTCTATCGCGGTTATATATCGCCGCCAAAATGCCTAGGGCCGCCAGAACAGCGGCATGCTGGTCCACGACAGGAGTCCCGACGGCGGATGGGGGGCGATCCCCAGGTCCGGTCAGTTCCGCCAGTCCGCCCATGCCTTGCGCCAAAAGATCTTGACCCGGTTGCTTCGATTTTGGTCCGCTGGCTCCATAGCCAGAGCAGGAACAATAGATTACGCGCGGGTTGACTTCCTTGAGCTTCTCGTAGCCGAGTCCCAGGCGATCCATGACTCCAACCTTGAAGTTTTCGACCACGACATCGTATTTTTTCACCAGTTCATATATCACCCTTACCCCGTCTTCGGACTTCAAATCAAGGGCGACGGCGCGTTGGTTGCGTCCGGCAAGCATATAAAATACGCTGATCCCGTTGACATACGTATTGCACCCGGACCAATGGCGCTCATACGCACCCTTGGGCGGTTCGATTTTAATGACATCGGCGCCCAAATCGGCCAAGTTTTGCACAGCCGAAGGTCCTTGCAGGTAATGCGTAAAACTAAGAATCCTAACTCCTTCAATCACGTTTTCTCCCTCCCCGATCCTTCCCCGCACATCATAGACGCAGGGTATGTTTATCATGGGCGCCGTCGAATGACGCCAAGACATTATTCCCCACAAATCCCAATCTTTTGGAAATGCGCAGAGCCGCCATGGATATTTCCGATCCAATCACGGCCATTCTGTCGTCAGGCATGTGTTGGCACAAACCCAATACCGATATGGCCGCGATTCCAGAACTATCCGCCTGTCGAATTGGGGCGGCAACTCCCACTATCTGATCCGTCCGTTCCATGTTTTCAATGCTGTATTTCCTCTCTCTCGCCGCTTCAATATCAATCAAAAGTTCCCCATAACTTACCAGTGTATTTTTGGTAAATCTCTCGAATGGTTCACAACCCACCAATGACTTGATGTCCGGGAAATCATGGATCGCCAAGAATGCCTTGCCGCAGGCACTTGCGTGCAGCGGAGATACGCTTCCGGATAGATAATTAGGTTGCAATGCATTGTCGGCATCGGTTTTTTCAAGAAAAGTCATTTTCCCATTCCTGAATACGGACAGGAAAACGGATAATCCGATTTTTTCAGCCAACGGCTGCATGCATCCTCTCGCAATCGAGAGAAGCCCGTTATTGTTGACGAATTTCGCAGACAACCAGAAAAACGCTTCGCCTAGCGTTAACGAATTACCATCATCGGGGTTGAAGTTCAAAATTCCCAGTTCCACAAGCGAATTCAATATGTCCGAGGCGGTGCTTTTGGGTAAATTGAGCGCCTTGCGTATTTCCGCCATATTCAACGATTGATTGGACTCCGCAATCAGGGCCAGCACGTTCATCGTCCGCTTAATGGTGTTGTTCACCGTTTCACCTCATCATTTCCCGGCAAAGGCGGGCATTTTTCCGGAACTAGGCGTTGCTTTTTGAGCGAGGGCGCATGGATGTAAAGCGCATACACAATCCATGAACCTCATACTGTAATATCGTATGAACATAGTGTATGATTTTTCCCCCGCTTGTCAAGAGAATTTTATTTTTCCCTATAAAATTTTCGCTTGAAATTTATAGATGCTGGGGCGATTTTACGTGGAAAGGGAAAAGCCTTGCGGTCTCAATCGCCTTTCGGCTGTGAGGGAGATTCTGACCACCCCCTTTTATCGTTTTGATTTATAACAGGACTAACGCCTGAAAATTTCCTTTGAGCGGTTCGAGGAGATGGCTTGCATCCCCTCCAACCGCCTTGCGTCTTGTCTTGGCGCCGCGTTTGCTTCGCGTTCCTTGCTTCAGAAGATTGAGCGCCATATAACGAAGCGTCACGAAACTCTCGGCGGCGAAGCCTGCCCACACCCGGCATTCGTCTTCACGAAACACCGCGTCCAAAATCCCATGCGGCGAATTCTCCATGCCCCAACGATTCCGGGCGATCTTCGCAACCTCCCCGGCGTTGAAACATTTGCTCAAAGCATAGTGGCGCGTCTTCTTGCTCTTGACCTTGCCGAACAAGCGCTCCGACACGATCCCGCCGACAGCGGACAAACCGCCCCGCTTTCCTTCCGGTCAAGCCGGCCCGACCTGCGCCAACTCTCCCAAAAATTCAGGAAAGCATCGGCAGGCGGGAGAAAACGGCAAGGGTGGGGTTTGCCGCGTCGGTCGCCTATCTGTTGCGCGCCGCCGGCCGCGATCCCTCATTGCGCCAGATCGGGGAACCAGGCGACATAGGCCGGCCAATAGGTACAGAGTAGCAGCACCAACAACAGGCAGCCAAGATAGGGCAATAATTCCTTGAGGAACGGCCCCATCCGGGAATTGGTCAGGTTGACGGCCAGGAGCGTCACCGTCCCGATCGGCGGGGTCAAGGTGCCTATGGCCAGATTGATGATAAAGATGATGCCGAATTGGACTAGGTCGATGTTCATGGCCACGGCGGTGGGCTTCAGGATCGGCACCAGGACGATGAGGAGGGCGTTCCCCTCCATGAACATGCCGCAGATCAGGAGGAAAATGTTCAGCGCCGCCAGGAAAACTCGAGGATCGTCGGTGACGCCGGTGATGTACCGGGTGATGTGGAGCGTCACCTGCTCCCACGACAATATCCAGGAGAAGGCGGAACAGGCCATGATGACCAACATGATGGAGGCGGTGGAGCGGGCGCAGTCTACCAGGGCGTAATAAAGATGCTCCAGGCGCATCTCCCGGTACACCAGGGTCCCGATGGCGATGATGAACACCACCGCCGCCGCCCCGGCCTCGGTGGGCGTGAAAACGCCTAGGCGGATGCCGCCGATGATTACCAGCACCAGCGACAGCCCGGGCAGGGCGTTCCAGACCGCCGCGGCCAATTCGCCTAGCGTGGGCCAAGCCGCGCGGCTGGGCTTGTAGCCTCGGCGGCGGGATATTATGTGGGTGGCGACGGCCATGGCGAGGAAGATGGAGAGGCCGGGGATGATGCCGGCCATGAACATCCTGCCTATGGAGACGTCGGCTACGTAGCCGTAGATGATCAGGGCGATGCCCGGCGGAATGATCGGGGTGATCAGGCTGCTGGCGGCGGTGACGGCGGCGGAGTATTCCCGGCTGAAGCCGCGGCGCTCCATTTCCGGCGCCAGCACTTTGCAGGTCATGGCGCAATCGGCCAGGTTGGAGGCGGATATGCCCCCCATGAGGGTGGAGAGGAGGATGTTGGTCTGGGCCAAGCCGCCGGCCAAGCGGCCGGAGAGGACATCGGCCAGATTGAGCATGCGCCGGGTGATGCCCGTATAGTTCATCAGGCTACCGACCATGATAAAAAAAGGCACGGCGAGGATGACCGAATTCTCGGCCGCGCCGATCAGCCGCTGCACCCCTATGGCCGCGCGGGGGTTGCCGGCCAGCGGAAAATAGATCAACACCGCGAGGAATATCGAGGGGAAGACGGGTAGACCTAGGAACAACCCCAAAAGCATCAGTATGACGGGGAGATACACTTCCATGGCGTCCGCTCTCCAGCTCCGGCGGACCGGCCGCCAGATTTTTGCCGGGGATTATTTTCCGTCCCGCAACGCCTCGGCCTCGATCTCGGCGACGATGTCCTGGATCGGCGGCCCCGGCCGGCCCGGGAACAGGGCCAGGAAATCGCGGCGGAGATCGCGCAGGATGAAAACCGCCATACCCAGCATGCCGACGGGGATGGCGATGTCCATATAGGTGTAGGGGATGCTAAGCATGTTGGTTATCTTGTCGCGGGCCATGAGGGAAAGCAGCCAGCCGTAATAGCCGGTGGCGACGACGACCGCCAGGTAAACCAGCTTGGTCGGGATGCCGATCCCGACCTGGAGGCGCGGGGGAAGGGCGGCCGTCAGCAGATCGACGACCAGGTGGCGGCGGGTTTTCTGAGCCGAAACCGCGCCCAGTCCGATCACCCACATGAACAGGAGGGTAATTACCTCCTCCGACCACATCAGGGGCGTTTTGAACAGGTAACGCATGAGGATGGAGAAAAACATCAGGCCGATCAGGCCCGCCAGGCAAAGGGCAGCCAGCAAATCGTCGGGGTTCCGGCAGACATAGCCCCGCCAGTCTTGCCGGAGGGAGGGGCGCGATGCCGGCGCGTCTTGGTCATCCATGAATCGTTACCCGTCGGGAATTGGCCAACTGCCGGCGCCGGGCCGCGAAAGCCGCGCGCCCGGCGCCGGAATCTCATTTTCCGCCGTACATGATGCCTCTCACTTTTTCATAAAGGCCGGGCGTCCATTCGGGAAATTTGCTATACACGACTTTGGTGGCCTCTTGGAAGGGTGTGATGTCCACCTCGATGATCACGCCGCCTTCCGCCTTGATTTTTTCCGTGTATTCCCGATCGGCGTCCAGGGCCAATTTTTGGCTGAATTCGCCGGCCTCGTACGCCGCCTCCTCGAAAGCCTTGACGATTTCCGGCGGCAACTCCTTCAGGAAGTCCGGATTGGCCACGAAGCCGGTGATGTTGTCCAGGTGCTTGGTGAGGATCAGGTATTTGGCCGCCTCGTGGTGTTTCTGTCCGTAAAGCACGGGGATGGGATTTTCGGCGCCGTCGATGACGCCCTGGGTCAGGGCGGGATAAACCTCGGCCAGCGGCATGGGGGTGGGGATGGCGCCCATGGCCAAAATGCCCTCAAGCTGGATTTTGTTGTTGGGGACGCGTATCTTCAGGCCGTTGAGATCCGCCGGGGCGTGGACAGGCTTTTTTACGACCATGTTGCGAATGCCGTAGAGGAAATTGAAGGCGAGTATATGGAGGTCCTTGGCTTCCAGTTGCTTTTCCAGCCCCTTCCACCAGTCGGATTCTGGGAGCTTGACGATATCCATCATCTCGTCGGCCAGATAGGGTCCGTTGAGGATGGCCATGTCCGGAACAAAGTCGGCCAGGAAACTGCCGTCGACAAAAGTCACCAAGTTGCCGCCCATGCGGATTTGTTCGATAAGATCCTTTTTGGAACCAAGCTGGGAACTGGGGAACAGCTGGACTTCGAGTTTGCCTCCGGTTTTTTCCTCCGCCAATTTCTTCCAATGCCGGACGGCGGCGTCCAATGGTTCGCCGGGATGGTTTTCATAACCAATCTTGACGACGTATTGGGCCGCGCCGGCAACCGGCGCCGCCATGGCCAGGGCCAAAAGCGACAATAAGATCAGGGAAAATCCGCGGATCATGTGATTCCTCCTTCGGTTTATGCCGCCGGACAAAAAAGGCTGGTAAAATCAACGTTGATTTTACCAGCCCGGTAAAAATCCGTCAAGACCCATTCCCGTTATTTTGCTCAAGCGCCGGGATCGGCGAGTGGTTGGGGCGTTCCCCGGCGCTTTCGGCCCAGGCCCGCTCACGCGGCGCCGACCGCCAGGAACAGCCCCAGCGCCAGCCATTGGCCGGAATGCAGTCCGGCGAATGAACCCATTCCCAGAAGGTTCGGCGTGTCGTCGCGCCAAAATTCGATGAAAAAACGGCCAATGGCGTAACCGAGCAGAAACGCCGCGAAGGTTTGACCGGGGCGGCGGTTTTTCCAGCGCCGCTCGCGCCAAAGCAAAAGCCCCGTCAGGCCGAAAAGGCCCAGGACGGAGATGATTTGGGTGGGATAAACCGGCAGCTCGGGAGCGGTTTCGGCGGGATAGCCCAGGCTTAGGGTCAGGGCGTCCCAAAATTCCGGCCGTTCCACGAAATCCAGCCATTGCCTGGTCATGACCTCCGTTTCCTCGGGGAAGCGCATCCCCAGGGGAAATGCGAAAGGCGTTATTTTGCCCCAGCAACAGCCGCTGAGCAAACAGCCGACGCTTCCAATCGCCATGCCCGCGGCCAAGGGGGCGGCGTAGGCGTCGGCCAGCGCGCCGAAGGATATTTTCCGGAGCCGCGCGTAAATCCACACGGCCAGGGCGGCGGACAACAGGCCGCCGAAAAAGGACAGCCCGCCTTGCCCGATTTCAAACCAGCCGACATCAATTCGATCGGAGCCGCTGATCGGATAATAGTCGAAATGGAGATAGAAAAACCTGGCGCCCGCCACCCCGACGAAGGTTGACAAGAGGCCGGCGTCGATTGCCGCATTGGCGGGCAGGCCCCTTTTTTTCGCTCTCGCCCAGGCCCAACCGATAGCGACCGCAATCCCCAGCGCCAGCGGCGGGAAAAAGCCGAATACCGGGAAGCCGTCCCCGATCGGCAGGGTAAAAAGAAGGGTTTTCATGCTTTGTCCAGTCCCCGATCCCGGCCCATTGAAACGCGATCCCCCGGGTTAGTGTCCGCGCCGGCCCGGGGATTGCCGTTAAATTTCAGGCGGAATTTGCAGCGAAGGCGCGTTCAGTACTGTGATCCGGAGAAAGGGGAGAAGACGGGAGGGGAAGAGAGCTTCAGCAAAACAGGCGAATTCTTCCTTGCGGAAAACGCCGGCAAGTCTATAATGGATTTTTCCGGTTCCGGTTGCTTTTTCAGCCGGCCGGAGACCCGGGGCCGTCTTGGCGCCGGCGGGAAACGGCTGTTCCCCGCCGAATGGTCTGGTTTATTATTTTATTATGGCGAAGGCGTCCCCGGACGCCGGACAGGAAAGAGGGCATATGGCCGAACGCGACGAAGCCGCCGGGAACGGAGGCGGCGAATACCTCAGCGACTCCATCAAGGTGCTGGAGGGGTTGGACGCGGTGCGCAAGCGCCCCGCCATGTACATCGGCGGCACCAACATCGACGGGCTGCACCACCTGGTGTGGGAGGTGGTGGACAATTCCATCGACGAGGCGATGGCCGGCCACGCCGACCGCATCGGCGTAAGCATCAACGCCGACGGTTCCCTGACCGTCGCCGACAACGGCCGGGGCATCCCGGTCGACTGGCACGCGGAACAGGGCATGTCGGCCCTGACCGTGGTCATGACCGTACTCCACGCCGGCGGCAAATTCGACCACAACGCCTACAAGGTCTCGGCCGGCCTGCACGGGGTGGGGGTGAGTTGCGTGAACGCCCTGTCCAGCTGGCTCGAGGCCGAGGTGTTCCGCGACGGCAAAATGCATTTCCAGCGCTTCGAGCGCGGCGTCCCGGTCGGCGGGGTGGAGGAGCGGGGCAAAACCAAGAGCCGGGGCACCAAGATCACCTTCCTGCCGGATGCGGAAATTTTTACCGAAACCACCGATTTCCGCTACGAAACCATCGCCTTGCGCCTGCGGGAGCTGGCCTTCCTCAACAAGGGCCTGACCATCGACCTGGCCGACGTCCGCTCGGGCGACCGCCGCGACTCCTTCTTCTTCCGCTCCGGGATCAAGGGCTATGTCGAGAGCCTGAACGAGAACAAGAACGTAATCAACCCGGACATCATCTATTTCGAGCACCGCGACGACGAGAAGCGCATGGAGCTGGAAGTGGCCATGCAATACAACGACGGCTACAGCGAAAACATCCATTCCTTCGTCAACAACATCAATACCGTCAACGGCGGCACCCACCTCTCGGGCTTCCGCTCCTCCCTCACCCGCACCCTTAACGCCTGGGCCAAGCAGAACAACCAGCTCAAGCCCGAGGACGAGTCCATCCAGGGCGAGGACACCCGCGAGGGCCTGGCGGCGGTGATATCGCTCAGGATCGCCGATCCCCAGTTCGAGGGCCAGACCAAGGGGAAACTCGGCAACTCCGAGGTCGAGGGCATGGTGGCGCAGGTGGTGAACCAATACCTCGGCGTCTACCTGGAGGAGAAGCCTGGCATCGCCAAGCGCATCGTCCAGCGGGTCATCGACGCCGCCGCCGCCCGCAAGGCGGCCCGCAAGGCCCGCGACCTGGCCCGGCGCAAAACCGCCCTGAGCGGAGGCGGCCTGCCCGGGAAGCTGGCGGACTGCATTTCCAAGGACCGGGAATCAACCGAGCTGTACCTGGTCGAGGGCGACTCGGCCGGCGGCTCGGCCAAGATGGGACGCGACTCGCGCACCCAGGCCATCCTTCCCCTGCGCGGCAAAATCCTCAATGTCGAGAAACACCGGCTCGACAAGATTCTCTCCTCCCAGGAAGTCTCGAACATCATCACCGCCCTGGGCACCGGCATCGGCAAGGAGGATTTCAAAATCGAAAACCTCCGCTACGGCAAAATCGTCATCATGTCCGACGCCGACGTGGACGGCAGCCACATCCGCACCCTGATCCTCACCTTCTTCTTCCGCCATATGCCGGAGTTGATTGAAAACGGCCACATCTTCATCGCCTGCCCGCCGCTGTACAAGGTGCAGCGCGGCAAAACGGTCCAATACGTGCTTTCCGAGGACGACATGCAGGGGGCGCTGCTTAAGCTGGGGGTGGACGGCGCCAGTTGCGAGCTTCGCGACAACGGCTCCAGCAAGTCCATCGCCGGGGCCGAGTTCAACCGCCTGCTGTCGCTCATCGCCCGGATCGGCCGCTTCACCCGGGCGGTGCAATACCGGGGGGTGACCCTGGGGGAATACCTGGCGCGCCGCCGCGAAAGCGGGGTTTTCCCGAAATACCGGGGGGTGCTGCGGGGCGAGACCCTCTTCTTCTCCGGCGACGAGTCCTTCACCGGCTTCATCAAGGAGCGGGAGGCCGGGGGGGAGCCGGTGGAAATCGTGGAGGACAACGTCACCGTGTCGGCCTCGGCCGTGCCGGAGAACGGGATGCTGGTGTCCGAGTTCCTGGTGGCGCCGGAATTGGAGAAGGCGGCGCGGGAGCTGGAGGAGCTGGGCTTCAGCACCGACGACATGACCTATCTGGCCGAGCCCGGCCATCCCTCGCGCTTCTGGCTGGTGACCGACAAGGACGAACTCGCCTGCGACAGCCTGGCGGAGATACTGATCAACACCCGCGAGCTCGGCAAGCGCGGCATGGAGGTGTCCCGCTACAAGGGCCTGGGCGAGATGAACGCCGAGCAGCTCTGGTCGACAACCATGGATCCGGAAAAGCGGGTCCTCTACAAAGTGACGGTGGACGACGCCGTGAAGGCCGACCAGCTCTTCAACCTGCTGATGGGCGAGGTGGTGGAGCCGAGGCGCAAGTTCATCGAACGCTACGCCCTGGACGCGCAACTGGACGTCTAGGCAAAAACCGCATCCGCAACGACACCCGGGAGAACCGCCACCCATGAGCTCCAACCTTTTCAATACCCAGACGGCGGGCGTCAAGCCCCTGCCCATCGAAGACGAGCTGAAAAATTCCTACCTGACCTATTCCATGTCGGTCATCGTCTCCCGCGCCCTGCCGGACGCCCGGGACGGCCTGAAGCCGGTGCAGCGCCGCATCCTTTATTCCATGAGCGACCTGAACCTCACCGCCGGCGCCAAGTACCGCAAATGCGCCAAGGTGGTCGGCGACTGCATGGGCAACTACCACCCCCACGGCGACGCCTCCATCTACGACGCCCTGGTGCGGCTGGCCCAGGACTTCTCGGTACGCTACCCGCTGGTCGATCCCCAGGGCAACTTCGGCTCCATCGACGGCTACCCGGCGGCGGCCCAGCGCTACACCGAATGCCGCATGGCGAAAATCGCCGCCGAGATGCTGGCCGACCTCGACAAGGACACGGTGGACTTCGTCCCCAATTACGACGACTCCTCGCAAGAGCCGCAAGTGATGCCGGCCAAGGCCCCCATGCTCCTGCTGAACGGCGCCACCGGCATCGCCGTGGGCATGGCCACCTCCATCCCGCCCCACAACCTGGCCGAGATCTGCAAGGGGCTAATCGCCCTGCTCGACGACCCGGGCATCCAAATCCGGGATCTCATCCGCCACATCCCCGGCCCCGACTTCCCCACCGGCAGCCTCATCTGCGGCCGGGAGGGCATCCACAAGGCTTACCACACCGGCCGGGGCCAGGTCACCGTGCGCGCCCGCTGCCACACCGAAACCGCCAAGAACGGCCGCCAGTCTATCGTGGTCACCGAAATCCCCTACCAGGTCAATCTGGCCACCCTGGTCGAGAAAATCGCCGAAGTGGTGAAGGACGGCCGGATCGACGGCATCGCCAACATCCACGACTACTCCAACAAGGACGGCATCCGCATCGTCGTCGAGCTGAAGGCGGGCGAGGACTCGGACATCGTCCTGAACCAGCTTTACAAGCTCACCCCGCTCCAGTCCAACTTCTCCATCAACAACATCGCCCTGGTCAAGGGCCGGCCGGAGACCCTGAACCTCAAGCAGATGCTGGAGTGCCACCGCGACCACCGCTTCGAGGTCATCCGGCGCCGGACCGTGTACCTCCTGAAGCGGGCCGAGGCCAGAGCCCATATCCTCGAGGGCCTCCTGAAAGCCCTCGACGACATCGACAAGGTCATCGGGGTCATCCGCGGCTCGCCCGACGTCCCGGCCGCCCGCTCGGCCCTGATCGCCTCCTTCGCCCTTTCCGAGGTCCAGGCCGGTGCCATCCTGGAAATGCGCCTGTCGCGCCTCACCGGCCTGCAGCGCCGGGAACTGGAGAACGAATACGCCGAGTTGGTCGGGAAAATCGCCGACTACCGGGCCATCCTGGCCGACCGCGGCCTGGTCACCGCCATCATTCGCGAGGACTGCCTGGAGCTGATCGAGAAATACGGCGACGGCCGCCGCTCCGAAATCGTGGCCGCCGCCGAGGACATCTCGCTCGAGGACATGATCGCCGAGGAGGAGATGGTGGTGGTGGTGTCGCACGACGGCTACCTCAAGCGCATGGCGCTGGACGCCTACCGGAAACAGGGCCGGGGCGGCAAGGGCGTCGCCGGCTCCAACCTCAAGGACGGCGACTTCATCGAGCGCCTCTTCGTCGGCGCCACCCACGACTACATCCTCTTCTTCACCACCAGGGGGCAGGTCCACTGGCTCAAGGTCTACGACGTGCCGGAGATGGGCCGCGCCGCCAAGGGCCGCTCCATCGCCAACGTCCTTTCCCTCGCCGCGGAGGAGAAGGTGTCGGCGATGATCCCGGTGCGGACCTTCGACGACGATCACTTCCTGGTCATGGCCACCCGGCAGGGCGTCATCAAGAAGACGGTGCTTTCCGCCTTCCAGCATCCCAAGAAGGGCGGCATCCGCGCCGTCAACATCGGCGACGGCGACGAACTGATCGGGGTGGTGATGACCGGCGGAACGGACGAGCTGATGCTGGCCTCCCGGAACGGCCTGGCCTGCCACTTCAAGGAAGAGGACGTGCGGAGCATGGGCCGGGGCGCCGCCGGGGTGAACGGCATGAGCCTCCAGGACGACGACGTCTGCATCAGCCTGCTGGCGCTGGCGCCAAACTGCTCCGTCCTCACCCTCTCCGCCTCCGGCTTCGGCAAGCGCTCCGATTTCGCCGATTACCGCCTCACCCGGCGCGGCGCCCGGGGGGTCATCAACATGAACGTCACCGACAAGACCGGACCGGTGGTGGCCTGCATGACGGTGCGGGAGGACGACGACGTCATGCTCATCACCTCCAAGGGGATGGTGGTCCGCATCCCGGTGAACAGCATCCGGGTCATCGGCCGCAACACCCAGGGGGTCAAGGCCATACGCCTGAAGGACGACGACGCCCTGGTGGCGGTGGCGCGGGCGGCGCCCGGCGACCGCGACGACAAGGACGGCGACGGGGCGGAATACGTTTCCGGCGGCGGCGAGGAGGGCTAGCGACCCGGGCCGCGCGGCCCGGCAGGGGAAAAAGCGAAGGATGGCGCCGCCGGACGGACAAAACTTTATTGTGTGTGCCGAAAAACCGCTGTTTTTTGGCCCACGGTCAGGATATTTTTCATGCGGCATTTCTGCTTAGGAGAAAAAATGCGCCACATCCTCGCTTGCCGGCGTTTGGCCAGGCCCATCGCGGTCATGCCGCTCGCCGCCGGCTTCGTCCGGCCCCTCTGGCTGTTCCCGGCCCTCGCCCTGTTTTTCCTGCTGACCCTGGCGGCCGCCGCCCGGACGCCGGCCGGCGAGTCCGAGAACATCAAGGTGGCCAAGGCCATGTCCAACGCCTTCGCCGAGGTGGTCGAACGGGTCGGCCCCGCCGTGGTCGGGATCGAAACCGAAAAGAACCTGCCCGTATCCGGGGACGGCGGAGAGGATGACGATGGTCCGGACTTCCTGGACCGCTTTTTCGATCAGATTCCGCAACTGCCGCGCGAACTGGCCCCCAGGCTGCGCCGGCGCTTTTCCCCGGAAATGCCCCGCCGGAGCCAGGGCGTGGGCAGCGGCGTGATCATCGACGCCCAGGGCCACATTCTGACCAACAACCACGTGGTGGCCGACGCCGACTCCATCAAGGTGGAATTCCCGAACGAGAAGGGCAAGACCTACAAGGCCGAGGTCGTGGGCCGGGACCCCAATTCCGATCTGGCGGTCATCCGGCTGACCGATCACCCGGCCAAAATGCCCTTCGCCCGCCTGGGCGACTCGGACGAGATAAAGCCCGGCAACATCGTCCTGGCCATCGGCTCCCCGCTGAACTTCAAGCAAAGCGTCACCCAGGGCGTGGTTTCGGCCAAGGGCCGCACGCTCGGGGAAATCGCCTACGAGCGCTTCATCCAGACCGACGCCTCCATCAACCCCGGCAATTCCGGCGGGCCGCTGGTCAACCTTGACGGCGAGGTGGTGGGATTGAACACCATGATTTCCACCCGCGGCGGCGGCGGCGGCTCAATCGGCATCGGCTTCGCCATCCCCATCAACCAGGCCAAGTCGGTCATTAGCCAGCTTATTGAGAAGGGCGAGGTCACCCGCGGCTGGCTCGGGATCGAGATGAACCCCGAGGACGAGGAAATCAGCCGCGAACTGGGGCATGACGGCACCGGCGTCCTGGTGGCCCGCATCGACCCGAGCGGCCCGGCCGGCAAGGCCGGACTCCGGCAGGGCGATTTGATCGTCAACTTCGACGGCATCGCCATCAAGGACAACGAGCACCTGCGCTACCTGGTGGCCGAAACGGCGCCGGGCCGGGACGTGCCGGTGGAGGCGATCCGGAACGGCGAAAAAATGAAGCTGGCGATCAACATCGCCCTCCAGCCGAACGACCTCTATTCCCGCGCCCGCGGCGGCCGGCGGCCGGGCGACGGCCGGGGACCGGGCGACGGCCAGGCCGAGACCGCCGGCTCCCGTATTGGCGTCACGGTGAGGAATCTCGACGCGCGGGCCCGGGAGGAGTTCAATCTTCCGGAAAAGATCGCCTCCGGCGTGGTCATAACCAAGGTGGAGGAGGGAAGCGACGCGGCCGAGAAGGGTCTGCGGCCAGGCGCGGTGATTCTGCAAATCGAGCGCTTGCCGGTGTCCGACGTGGCGACTTTCCGCAAGCTGCTCAAGGACAACGCGGCCAAGGAAAAGCTCCTGCTTCTGGTCAGCCTCGGCGATAGCGAGCGTTTCCTGCTGCTTAAACAGCAATGATTCCGCCGCCGGCCGCCGCCGAAAAACGACTAAAATCGGATCGGCGGCGGTTGGCGCGGGGATCGGCATGCGGGCAACCATATTCAACCTGGCCCTGTTCCTGGATCGCTTGGCGGCGACGGCGCCGCTGCGCATGTACGCCCTAGGCGGTTTCCTGCTGGCAAGCAAACTGCCGGGGTTGGCGGCGGCGATTCCGCCGCCGTTGCCCAGCCTGGCCGCCCTGGCGGCATTGCTTTCCGCCCTGATCCAGGCCATACCCGGGAAAACCCGGCGTTTCACCGCCGCCTATGCCCTGGCCTGGCTGGATCTGCATAACCGCGCCGGGGGAAGCGTCATCGCCGGACAGGCGCCGCCGCCAACCGGCGTCAGGCCGGGGCTCTCGCCGACCCATTTGCTCAAATGTCTGGCTTGGCCCGCGCTTTTCCTGCTGGCGGCCTGGTTGGCGCCGGCGCCGGAGGCGAGCGTCGGCATTTCCGGCGCCGGGTTGGCGCCGGAAATCGCCCGGCTGGAACGGGAAGTGGCGGCGGCGGAGCCGGAGACGCTGGCCCAACCGGATGCCGAGAGCTTGCGCCGGCAGTTGGAACGGTTGCGGGATTTGGCCGAAAACAACCCCGAGGCGGCCGCCGAGGCGCTCTCCCTATTGCCGGGACGGCTCCGGACCGCCCAGGCCGAACGGCGGGAACGACTGGCCGAGGCCCTGGATCGGATCGATGCCGCCGCTTCCCAACCGGACCGGGGCCGGGACAGGGACGAAACCCTGGCGGAAATGTTCCAGGCGCTCGAACAACTGGCCCAATACGAGGGCGGCCCGGACAAATTGCCGCCGGAACTGCGGGAGGCTTGGCGGCAAACGCTTTCCGAAGCCGGCGCGGCAAGCTCCGAAAGACCGGCCGGCGCTTCGCCGCAGCCTTATCCGCCAAGCCGCGAGACGCTGGAAGAGTTGCGGCGGGCATTGGAGCGCCAGGAAGGGCGGATGGCGGAATTCGGGGCCGGCGGCCGGGCGGGCGGCGGCGGCGCGGGCCGGGAGCCGGGCGAGGCGCCCCTGGTTTTCGGCGGCGGGCCGCCGGACGGGGGACGTTTCCGCTACCACCCCCTGCCGCCAGGCGAGGCGTCCGAGCCGAAACAAAGACTGCGGCTGGAACGGATCGCGCCGTCCGCCGCCCTGCCGCCGGAGGAGTTCCGCCCGATCTGGCGGCGCGCCGTGGACGCTCCCGGGCGGGTGTTCGCCGGAACCGGGACGGCGGCGCTGGGCCCGGAGCGGGCCCGGGCGGTCGAGCGCTATTTTTCCAAACTGGGAGAAGATGTTGAATGAGCGCGACGGCGAACTCCGCCGGGCCCTAGGCCGGATCGAGGCGCGGCTGAACGAGGTGATCCTTGGACAGCCGGGCTTGCTCCGGCTGCTCCTGGCCGGAACGCTGGCGGGCGGACATCTGTTGTTGGAAGGTCTGCCGGGGCTGGGCAAAACGCAAATGGTGCGCGCCTTTTGCCGCCTCTCGGGCTTGAAGGCCGGCCGCATCCAGTTCACCCCCGACCTCATGCCCCTGGACATCACCGGCTCGCACCTGCTGCGCGAGACCGACGGACGGCGGGAATTGGAGTTCAACCCGGGCCCGATCTTCGCCAACCTGGTGCTGGCGGACGAGATAAACCGCGCCAGCCCCAAAACCCAATCCGCCCTGCTCGAAGCCATGCAGGAAGGCCAGGTCACGGTGCTGGGACAGAGCCATCGTCTGCCGCAACCTTTTTTCGTCCTCGCCACCCAGAACCCCATTGAGCTTGAGGGTACCTATCCGCTGCCCGAGGCGCAGTTGGATCGCTTCCTCTTCAAGCTGCGGGTCGGACAGGTGGGGCGGGAGGAACTCCGGGACATCGCCCTAGGCAAAGCGGGCGAGTTGCCGGACTTGCCGGCGGAGCTGACGCCAAGCGATTTCGCCAAGGCGATGGCGGCTGTCCGCGGCATCAGCCTGTCCAGCCCGCTGGCCGATTACATCGCCCGCCTGGTCCTGGCCACCCGCCCCGGGCCGGATGGCCCGGCCCGGAAAGTCAAATTCGGGGCCAGCCCCCGCGCCGTCATCGGCCTGGCGGCGGCGGCCAAGGCGGGCGCCTTCCTGGACGGGCGCGACACCGTCGGCTTCGAGGACGTCAAGGCGGCGGCGGTACCGATCCTCCGCCACCGGATCGTCCTCGACTACCAGGCCCGCCTGGAAGGGCTTGACGAGGATCAAGCGGTAGCCGAAATCATCGCGGCCGTCGGGGAACTGGATCGCGGGGAACCGCGTTCCCTGGTCGCGCGGATCGCGGGAGGATGAGCGGCTGACGCGGACGCGGGGCGCCCATCCTCCCCGGCCTTCCGGGCGGGGCGGCCCGGGTTATGCCCCGGCAAGCGGAACCGCCTTGCCTCGCGGTCAATTTCCGGCTATAATGCCGGCGGCATAGGCCGGCAATGGACGCCCGGGGCGGAACCGCCGTTTGGCGTTTGCCGCGTTCCCGCGTTTC
>JAISYD010000123.1 GCA_031270145.1 Planctomycetota bacterium | reverse complement strand
TTCCCCCGCGCCGACGCGCCGCCCCGGGAAATAAACCTTTGACTGGCGGCGTCCCGGACGCTTCAATCTCCCTTGGCGCCATGTCGCCCGGATCGGCCGACCGAACGCCATGATAACCGATTCACGGGAGATATCAAGCAATTGTTGATCTTTCGGCAACAGCCGCCGCTCCTGGCGGTTTCGCGGGATTTCGCCGTTTTCCACAAGCCGCCCGGCCTGGAGATCGCGGCCGGCGGCGGAGCGGCCTTCCTGCCGCTGGCCCGGGATGCCCTGGGGGATCCGGGTTTGATCCCGGTCCACCGCCTGGATCGCGACACCTCCGGGGCGTTGCTCCTGGCCCGGAACCCGGCGGCGGAACGGGAGCTGGCCCGGCTTTTCCGCCAGCGCCGGGTGGCCAAGACCTACCTCGCCCTTTGCCTCGGCGTCCCCGCCAACCGGACCGGAACCATCAACCGCGGCCTTTCCGCCTGGTCGGGCGGGCGCCGGCCGGTGCGGGTCCTGAAACAGGGGGGGCTGGCCGCCTCGACCGCCTATGAAAGGTTGGCCGCCTCGGCGGAGCTGCCGGGAGGCTGGCGGGCCAGTCTCCTGTCCTTTTCGCCCCGGCAGGGGCGCACCCACCAGATTCGGGTCCACGCCGCCGCCATCGGCCACCCCGTCCTCGGGGACGACCGCTACGGCGACCGCTCCCGCAACCGGCCGGCGCGGGAACTTTTGGGATTGGAGCGGCAGGCGCTCCACGCCTGGCGCCTCGCCTTCGACTGGCGGGGGGAAAGGGTGGAGGCGGTTTGTCCGCTGCCGGACGATTTGCGCCGGGCCGGCGAAAGGGCCGGCTTGGCGCTGGAGGGTTATTGAGCATGGATTACCTTCCGGCCATCCTCGAAAAGCTGGCCTATGTGCTGCTGCTCATCGGCTCGGGTTTTGTCTGCCGGGGGCTGGGCTGGATTTCGGACCAGGGGGAAAGGGAACTGGGCCTGCTCATGCTCGACGCCGCCTGGCCGGCCCTGATCTTCTCGTCGATCGTCTCCACCCTCGACGCCGGGGACATCCTGGCCAACATCTGGCTGCCGGCGCTGTCCCTGCTGATCCACGTCGCCGGCTTCGGGCTGGGGCTGGCGGCGGCCCGCCTGTTCGGCTTCCGGGGCGACCGGCGGCGGGTGTTCCTGTTCAACTGCACCATGAACAACTTCCTGGCCATGGCGCTGCCTTTCGCCGAACTCTTTTTCCCCGGCCGGGGCACCGCCCTGCTGTCCGTGGCCAACCTGGGCTCGGTAATCGCCATCTGGACGCTCGGGGTCTACGCCATCGCCGGCGCCCCGGACCCCCGCCAGACCTTGCGCCACCTTTACTCGCCCGGCATGATCGCCACCCTGGCCGCCATTTTCTGCGTCCTGTCCGGCGCCGGCCGCCTGATCCCCCGGCTCTTCCTGGACGTGCTCGCCACCATCGGGCAGCCGACCCTGGTTCTCGGCATGATCGTGGCCGGCGCCCAGATTTACAAGCTGGGCCGGCGGGCGCTTCGTTTCGACTTGTGGAACATCGCTACCGGCCTGCTCCGCAACCTGGCGATCCCGGCCGCCATGCTGGGGATCGCCCTGCTGTTCCGGGGCCGGCTGACCCGGGAGGCGCTGGTCCTGTTCACCCTGGTCGGCGCGACCCCGGCCAGCATCAATTCCATACCCATGGCCATGAAATACGGCTCCGACCCGGAATTGGCGGCCCAGGGAGTGATTTTCACCCATCTACTCGGCATTTTCACCATGGCCATGTTCATCAGCCTGATCCGGACCCTCCTGTTCCAGGACGCGATCCCTTGACGGCGGCCGGATCGGATGGTATTGATGCGGCGCGGGACAGAGGCGGCGGCGACGGGAAGGGGGACCATGGCTAAAACGGGGGACGGGAAGGACAAGCAACCGGCGGGCCGCCCGCCCTTGGCGGATCGCATGCGGCCGACCCGGCTGGACGATTTCCAGGGCCAGGAGCACCTGATCGGGCCGGGGCGGCTGATCCGCCAGGCCATCGAATCGGACGTCGTCCCCTCCATGATCCTCTGGGGGCCGCCGGGCAGCGGCAAAACCACCCTGGCCCAGGTCATCGCCCACGCCACCCGCCGCCGCTTCGTCACCTTTTCCGCCGTCCTCCAGGGCGTGAAGGAGGTCAGGGCCATTGTCGAGGCGGCGCGGGAGCGGCTGGCGGCCGGCGGCGACGGCGGCACCATCCTTTTTGTCGACGAGATCCACCGCTTCAACCGGAGCCAGCAGGACGCCTTCCTGCCCCATGTCGAGAGCGGCGTCATCACCCTGATCGGCGCCACCACCGAGAACCCCTCCTTCGAGGTGAACGGGGCGCTTCTCTCCCGCTGCCGCACCTATGTCCTCAAGGCGCTGTCCGACGACGACATCGCCAGCATCGTCCGGCGCGCCATCGGGGATCGCGAGCGGGGGCTGGGAGGCGAGGGGGTGGACATCCCGCCCGAGGCGATGGCCGTCCTGGTCAATTACGCCAACGGCGACGCCAGAACCGCGCTGAACGCGGTCGAGACCGCCGCCGCCGGCTGCCGCCCCGGCCCGGACGGCCGGCGGCGGCTTGGCCCCGAACTGCTCCGCGAAGCGCTGACCCAACGCCGGGTGGCTTTCGACAACAAGGGCGAGGAGTGGTACAACCTGATATCGGCCCTGCACAAAAGCCTGCGCGGCAGCGATCCCCAGGCCGGCCTCTATTGGCTGGCCCGGATGCTCGAGGGCGGGGCCGATCCGCTGTACATAGCCCGCCGCCTCATCCGCTTCGCCTCGGAGGACGTGGGACTGGCCGATCCCGCCGCCCTGCTCCAGGCGGTGGCGGCCAAGGACGCGGCGCATTTTCTGGGGCTGCCGGAATGCTCGAACGCCCTGGCCCAGGCGGTTGTCTACCTCGCCACGGCCCCAAAATCGAACCGCCTCTACCTCGCCTATTCCCAGGCGGAGTCCGACGTGGCCGGGACCCGCAACGATCCGGTCCCCCTGCATATCAGGAACGCGCCCACCAAGTTGATGCGGGAACTGGGCTACGGCCGGGATTACCAATACGACCATGACGCCAAGGACGGCTTTTCCGGCCAGGACTTCCTGCCTCCGGCGCTCCAGGGCCGGGTTTATTACCGGCCCGGGGCCTTCGGTTTCGAGAAGGACGTCCAGCGGCGCATTGATTATTGGAACCGCCTGCGCAATGAGCGCCGGGGCGGGCCGCCCCAGGGCGAAGGTTGATTTGGAGCGGTTTCTGGACGCGCGTTTTTTACGAAAGGACAATAGGTTATGCCCGATGCCGCGACCGCCCCGGGGGCGACGGCCTGGATCGCCGGGCTGGCCGCCGATTTGGCGGCTTGGATCGCCGGGTTGGCCGCCGATTTGGCGGCCTGGGTTGCCGTCTTCTCGGTCTGGCTCGCCGAAACGGTCCTGGCCCTGGGTTATCCGGGCGTGCTTTTCCTCATGGCGGTGGAGAGTTCGCTCATCCCCTTCCCGAGCGAATTGGTCATGCCGCCGGCCGGCTTCCTGGTTTACCAGGGCCGCATGGCCTGGTTCCCGGTCATCCTCGCCGGGACCGCCGGCAGCCTGCTGGGGGCGCTGGCCAATTATTGGCTGGCCCGCCGCCTCGGCCGGCCGTTCCTGATCCGGTACGGCAAGTATTTTTTTCTCAGCCCGCGCGGCCTTGAAAAGGCGGAGCGCTTTTTCGCCGCGCACGGGGAAATCACCACTCTGGTCGGCCGCCTGATCCCGGTGGTCCGGCAATTGATCAGCCTGCCGGCCGGGGCGGCCCGGATGCGGCTGTACAAATTCTGCCTGTTCACCCTGCTCGGCTCCGGCTTGTGGGTGGCGGTCCTG
>JAISYD010000122.1 GCA_031270145.1 Planctomycetota bacterium | reverse complement strand
GCGCCGCAAATCGTCCATGGTTGGCGTTGCTTCCCGGCCAAGCCGGAAAAGGGGCGTCATGGGGGCCAAAACAGCTTTGGGGAAGGGCGCGCATGTCCGGTCCTAAAATTCTTCTGCGGATGTCGAACATCAGCAAGCGCTTCCCCGGCACTCTGGCCCTTGACCGGGTTGGGCTGGAGGTGCGGGAAGGCGAGGTGCTGGTGCTGCTGGGCGAGAACGGAGCCGGCAAATCCACGCTGGTTAAAATAATCGCCGGAGTCTACGCCCGGGACGGCGGCGAGATGGTTTTCGACGGGAAACCGGTCAATTTCGAGGGCGTCCAGCAGGCTCGGGAGGCCGGGATAGGCATCATCCACCAGGAACTGAACCTGCTTCCCGAACGCACCATCGCGCAAAACATTTACGTTGGCCGCGAACCGACCCTTTCCTGGCTGCCGGGCGTTGTCGACCTTAAAAAAATGGTCGCCGACAGCAGAAAACTCCTTGGAAACCTGGGGGTGGATCTCGATCCCAACACCCCGGTGAAAAACCTCAGCATCGCCCAGCAGCAAATGGTCGAGGTCGTCAAGGCGCTGTCCAACCGCACCAAGCTGCTGATTATGGACGAGCCGACCTCCTCCCTCACCAAGCGGGAGATCGACAAGCTGTTCGAAATCATCGGCCGCCTGAAAAAGGCCAACACCAGCATCATCTACATTTCCCACCGCATGGACGAAATCAAGATCGTCGGCGATCGCGCGGTCATCATGCGCGATGGGGAGTACATAGACGCCATGGACGTCAAGACGATGTCCATGGACGAGGCGGTCGCGAAAATGGTGGGCCGCAAAATCACCCACCTCTACCAGCGCCGTTACAACGATCCCGGCGAGGAGGTCTTTTCCTCCCGGGATCTCGCCGGCTTGCGCTTCCGCGGCGTCAACATCAACGTAAGGGCCGGGGAAATAGTTTCCCTCGCCGGGTTGGTGGGGGCGGGCCGGACCGAGCTGGCGAAAGCCGTTTTCGGCTACGATCCCATCCTCCGCGGCTCGTTCAAGCTCTTCGGGAGGACGGTCAAGGCGCCGACGCCGAAAAAATGCGTCCGCCTGGGCATGGCCTTCCTGCCGGAGGATCGCAAGGGCGAGGGCGTCATTCTGAAGATGCCCATCAAGGAGAACCTGGTCGCGGCCTGCCTGGGCAAGATTTTCCCGGGCGGGATAATCAACCGGGCGGCGGAGGCCGGACTGGCGGAGGAGTATCGCCGCGAGCTTAAAATCGCCACTCCCGACGTGGACAAGACGGTCGGCGAATTGTCGGGCGGCAACCAGCAGAAGGTGGTGGTCGGCAAATGGCTGGCCACCGACGGCAAATTTTTCATTTTCGACGAGCCGACCCGCGGCATTGACGTGGGGGCCAAGGCGGAAATTTACCAGTTGCTCGACAACCTGGCCTCGCGCGGCGCGGCCATCCTGATGATATCCTCCGAAATGAACGAGGTGGTGGGCTTGAGCGACCGCGTCTACGTCATGCGCGAGGGCGAGGTGGTCAAGGAATTCCAGCGCCATGAGCTTTCGCAGGAGGCCATCATTTCCCACGCCATCGCGGGAGGGGAGGCGCAAGATGCCTGAGGATCGCGCACCGGCTAGAGGTTTGGCGAAACGCTTGACCGCCAACATCCCGGGGGCCGTCTACGGCGTGGTGGTTCTGCTGATCTTCTTTTCGCTGGTCCGGCCGCGTTTCATGTCGATTTACAATATCCAGCTCATCGCCCGGCATTCCTCGGTCCTCCTGGTGGCCTCCATCGGCATGACCATGGCCATCCTGGTTTCGCAAATCGATCTCTCGGTCGGATCGGTCATGTCCCTGGCGGGGGTCGTGGCCGCCCATGCCATGCGCGAGGGGGCGGGGATCCCCCTGGCCATGCTCCTGGGCCTGTTGTGCGGCGTTCTCATGGGCGTGTTGAACGGCCTGATGGTCGCCGTGTTCAAATTCGATTTCTGGATCGCCACCTTCGGGACCATGGGGATTGGGGCCGGGCTCGCCCTGGTCGCGGCCAACGGCCAGACGCTCGTGGTCGGCGTCAAGGGCTTCGCCTGGATGGGCAACGGGAAATTGGCCGGCATTTACATCCTCATATACATGGCGGCGGCATTGCTGGGGTTGATGTGGCTGGTCCTCAACAAAACCAAGTTCGGCTACAACATCTATTCAATCGGCGGTTCGGAGCAGGCGGCCCGGCTGAGCGGCGTGGCGGTCGTCAAAAACCGCTTCTACGTCTATGTCGCCAGCGGTTTTTTCGCCGCCGTGGCCGGTTTGATGCTGGCCTCCATGGGCAATTCCGCCAGCCCCATCGCCGGAGCCGAGTATTCCTTCGACGTGATCGCGGCGGTCATCATCGGCGGCGCCAGTTTTGACGGCGGCCGGGGCGGCCTGGTCGGCACGGTGATGGGGACGCTTTTGGTACGCATCCTCGCCAGCGGGCTCAACCTGATGGGGATACCATCCACCTGGCAAAAGGCGATAATCGGTTTCGCCATCGTAGCCATCCTTGTGGCCGACGTCCTGTGCGACAACAGGAAGCGCCGCCTGGATTTGATGCGGAGGTACCGGGATGCTTAGGCGGTTGCTGTCCAAGGCGTCGCTGGCCGGTTTTTGGGCCCGCCATTCCCGCGTCCTCTTCCTGTTGCTCATGATCGCTTTCATGGCGCTAAGCAAAACCGCCGCCTTTTGGACCTGGTCCAACATATCCACGGTCATATTCCAGCAGGCGCCCTTCATGATTTTGATGAGCTTCGGCATGACGCTGGCCATCATCACCAAGGGGATCGACACCTCCATGGGCTCGGTGCTGGTGCTGTCCAGCGTGCTCTGCGCCGATTTCATCAAGGGCGGGGACTTCCTCGCCGGGGTGGTCCTGGCCCTCCTGATCGGCGCCGCCTGCGGCCTGGTCAGCGGCGTACTCGTCACCCGCGTCGGCATCGCCCCCTTCATCGCCACCTATGGCGTGCAGTGGGTCACTCTCGGCCTCGCCTTTGTCTACACCGGCGGCATCTACATCTACGACTTCCCCCCCGAGTTCCGCGCCGTCGCCAACGGCCATACCCTCGGCATCCCCAACATGGCGCTGATCACCCTGGCCATTTTCGCCGTCCTCCACTTCGTCCTCCGCCACACCGTCTACGGCCGGCAGGTTTATATGGCCGGCAACAACTTCAACGCCACCACCCTCTCCGGCCTCTCCGCGAAAAACGTGGTCGCGTTCGTCTACGTTATAAACGGCCTCCTCGCCGCCGCCACGGGCATTCTCTACATGGCCCGCCTGAACGCCGCCGATCCGGGCATAAGCGGCACCTTCACCCTTGATTCCATCGCCGCCACCCTTATCGGCGGCACCTCCTTCGGGGGAGGCAGGGGGTCGGTGGCCAAGACCATTGTGGGCGCGCTGATAATCGTTTTCATCCGAAACGGCATGAATATTTGGGGAGTGTCGACGACCTGGCAGCAGACCGCCATCGGCTTCGTCATCATCATCTCGATTTTCCTGGAGGGCTTCACCCACCAGGTCGGTTACATGGCGGCCAGGTTCAGGTCGCTGCGCTTCCAGCATTGAGACGCCCGACGCCGGGTTGGGGCGCGGATCTTTTCTATCGCAAAAAGGAGAAAATCATGAGGAAACTACTGCCGCCAATCGCCGTTTTGCTGCTGTCGGCCTTCATGGGCCAGGTTTGCGCCGCCGATCCCGCCGTGGCGGGCAAGGAGGTGACGATGATCCTCAAAAACCTCACCAATCCCTTCTTCATCACGGTCAAGGAGGGCGGGGAGAGGGCCGCCGCCGAGTTGGGAATCAACCTTTCCGTCTTGGCTCCGCTCAAGGCCGACAACAACGAGGAACAGACCCACATGGTGGAACAGGCGATTGTGACCGGCGCCGATCTGGTGATAATGTGTCCGTCCGACACAATGGGGATCATACCGGCCATGGAAAAGCTGAAGGAGGCGGGGATCCCCGTCATCAACCTCAACACCCGCATCGGCGGCGACGAGAAGCTGGCGGAAACGCTGGTGGCCATCGAGAACGTCGAATGCGGCCGGGAAACCGTCCGCCGCCTCGCGACAATGATGGGCGGCAAGGGCGAGTTGATTCTCCTTGAGGGCGTCTCCGGCGCCCAGACCTCCATTGACCGCATCCAGGGCGCCCATGAGGCCCTGGCGCAATTCCCGGACATAAAGGTGGTGGCCCAGCAGCCGGCCGACTACAACCGGGCCAAGGCCATGGATGTGACCCAGAACCTTCTCCAGGCCTTCCCCAACACCACGGGGATATATTGCTGCAACGATGAAATGGCTCTCGGCGCGGTTGAGGCCATCGAATCGGCCGGCAAAACCGGCAAAATCCTCGTGGCCGGCAGCGACGCCAACGCCGACGCCCGCAAGGCCATCCAAAACGGCAAAATGCACCTGACCTGCGACACCGATCCCTTCAACCAGGGCTATCAGTCGGTGATCGCCGCCGCCAGGGCGCTTGCCGGCGAAGAATTGCCGCCGCTGTTCCGGGTCAGCATAAAGGTGCTGGGGAAGGAAGATCTCTGATGCCAAGCATTCCCAAAACCATGCGCGCCTGCGTCCTTGAAGCCTACGGCAAAATCGGCTTCAGGGAGCTTGCCGTGCCGGTTCCGGCGCCGGACGAGGCGCTGTGCAAAATACGCGCTGTCGCCATTTGCGGCTCCGACCCCAAGATCATGGCCGGGAGTCAGGCAAAAATGAACTGGCCCCCGGCCTTCCCCTTCGTCCTTGGCCACGAATGGGCCGGCGAGGTGGCGGCGGTTGGCGAGGCCGTCACCGGACTCAAACCCGGCGACCGGGTGGCCGGGGAAGGCCACTGCGGCTGCGGGCAGTGTGAAAACTGCAAAAAGGGCGATTACACCGTCTGCCTGAACTACGGCCGGCGCGAACTGGGCCATCGCCATTACGGGCACCGCGACCAGGGCGCCAACGCCCAGTACAACGCCTATCGCGCCAAAGCCCTCGCCCGCATGCCCGACAGCCTCGACTTCGCCGCCGGCGCCCTGTGCGACACCGGGGGCGCGGCCCTGCACGGAGTGGAGTTGACCGGCGTCACCCCGGGCGGGGTCGCCGTCATTTACGGCCCCGGCCCCATCGGCCTTTGCGTTTTGGGCATTGTCAAAAGCATGGGGTCCGACCAGGTGATCATGGTCGGCCGCGGCCATCGCCTCCAGACGGCGAGGGAGCTTGGCGCCGACGCCATCGTTGATTTCAGCCGGGAGGACGCCCCGGCTCGGATACTGGAGTTGACGGGCGGCAAGGGCGCCGACGAGGTCTTTGAATGCTCTGGCGCCCCCGCCGGCCCGCATGACGCGGTGCATAGCGTCCGGAAGGGCGGCCGCGTCGCTCTCGTCGGCCTGTATGACGACAGCGCGGTCAAGCCTTTGCCGTTGCATAAAATCGTCAATGAGCAAATAAAAATCATCGGCTCCAAGGCCAATCCCAACGTTTCGGATCGGGTCTTGAAAATGTTGGACAAAGGCGTCATCGGCTGGCGGAAAATAGTCAGCCACCGTTTCCCCCTCGACCGCTACCAGGAAGGCGTGGACTTGTTCGTGAACCGGAGGGACAGGGTGGTGAAAGTGGTCATGGAACCTTGGGCCTGAACGCAAGGGATACGCGGCAATGGCGAGAATATTGTTCATCGGCATCGGCAAGATGGGGTTGCCCATCTCCATGAACCTGTTGCGGGCCGGCCATGAGTTGGTGGTGTTCGACAAAAATCCGGCGCAAACGGCGCTGGCGGTGGGGAAGGGGGCGGTAGCCGCGACCGATTTGCCCGCCGAGGCCGGGGCGGCGGAGTTCATTTTTACCATGCTCCCCGCCTCGCAACACCTTGTCGACGTGGTTATGGGCGAGGCTGGAGCGGCCCGCCACATGGCGGCGGGGCGGATTTGGGTGGACATGTCCACGGTGTCGGTGGAGGCGAGCCGCCGTTGCAACGCGGCCATTGACGCCGCCGGCGGCATGTTCCTGCGCGCCGCCGTCAACGGCAGCACCCTTTTCGCCGAAAACGCCCAGTTGACCGTCATCGCCTCCGGACGGCGCGCGGCCTACGACCGGGCGCTGCCCCTGCTGGAAAAATTGTCGCAAACCCGCTTTTACCTTGGCGACGCCGATCAGGCCAGGCTGATGAAGCTGGCCGTGAACCTTGTCGTCCACGCCACGATTGAGGTCTTCGCCGAGGCGGCCGTCCTTTGCGAAAAGGGCGGCATCGATTGGAATGACGCCATCGACGTCTTTGAAGGCAGCTCCATCGCCTCGCCGCAGTTGAAGTTTAAACTGCCCGCCATCCGCAAAAGGGACTATGACGCCAGCTCCTACGCCGCCACCATCGTCAAGGACAGCGTCATGGCCCTTGAGGCCGCCCACGAGTTGGGCGTCTACGCCCCGGCAAGCGCCGCCGTGCTGCAGGTGTACGAGGCGGGCGTGGCCCGCGGCGACGGCGGCAAGGATTTCGCCGCCGTCATCCGAACAATAGAGGCGATGTCCGGCTTGGGATGACCGCGGTTGGCGGCCGGCACCCGCCGCGATGAAACAAGGGTACGGCAGTTTTCCGCATTGCCCGGTGGGCGCTTAGCAAAGGACGAGAAAATGAGCGACGACAGATGGATTTTCACGGAAAATCCGGCGATTATGTTTGAGAACAGCCCGGTGGGCCGGCTCAAAAAGGAGGTTTGGGACGCGAGCGAAGAGGAGATAGACCGGATCCTCAGGGAGGACTTCGGCATTCCGCAGGCCTCGGAATTGACGCGGGCCAATTGCTATATCCAGACCACGCCGCGCCATACCCTGGCGGAGCGGCGCCGCCGAAACGACGTCGTCCTCGTTCCCATAGGCTGTTCCGAAAACCATGGCGCGCATTGCCCGAGCGGGCACGACATCTTCCAGGTCACCCAGTTCCTGGAGGGCGTCCGCCGGTACACCGCCAAAAATGGCAGAGAAGTGAACCTGGCCTATCCCGCCCTGATTTACGGCGGCCATCCCTACCACCATATCGGCATGCCCGGCACCATCATCCTGCCGCAGGAGGTGGTGGTGGAAACAGTCATCGCCGTCATGCTGGGGCTGTGGGACGACGGTTTCCGCAAAATCATCCTGGTCAACAACCACGGCCACCTGTGGAACCTGGTCACCGCCATCCAGGAATTCTGCAAACGCTACCAGCTTCCCGGGATTTTCCAGGTTTTCGACTGGCACCGCGCCAGCCGCGAGTTCTTCTATCCCGACAACGGCAAACCGCATTGCTTTGAAACCAACTTCATCCACGCCGACGAGCACGAGACGTCCCTGGGCCTCCTCATGTTCCCGGAAATGATCGATATGAAATACGCGGTCGACACCGCGAGCACGCAGTATCTGCCGGGCGGCTGGTTCGACACCTCGGTGGACGACATGCGCCGTCCGCACCGCTGGGACGAGGGCGAGGGCCACGCGGCAATTGAATACTTCGGCACCCCGGAGGGCGTGGTCGGCAAGCCGACGCTGGCGGATCCGGAAAAGGCGAAGCGCCCGGTGGCGGCCATATGCCGCCTCCTGTCGCTCCTGATCGAGCAAATTCTCGAAACCTTCCCGGCCGGCAAGGTTCCGCCCGTCAAGGGCGTGTCGCTGCGCTCCGAGGAGGAATTGGCCCCGTACTTGAAGGAACCGTTGACCCCGGGCTGGAAGTCGGTCTACAGCCTTCCCCGGATTGGGCCGGTGGAGCGCCTGTAGCGGCGCTGGCGCTTGCCGCGGGGCGGCGGAATGGAAAAGGCTGGACAGGCGCGCGGGCCAACCGCTCCTTGAAACGGCGCCCTGGCCCCGGGCGCGATCCGGCCGCACGGCATGGGGAGATGAACATGAGCGGGAATTGCCCAGGCGCCCTGGCGGACGGCTCCGGCATGCGGCTGGCGGTGACCGCCGCCGAAAACGCCGCTCCGCTGGCGCCGATACTGTTGCGGGGCGACTTGGCGGCGGCGGCGGACGCCGCCGGGAAGATCGGCTACCGGGGGATTGAAATCCACGTGCCGGACATATGGAGTTTCGACGCCGGCGGACTGGCCGCGGCCTGTTCCGCCTCCGGCGTCCGCGTGTCCGCGCTGGTGTCGGGGCAGCTTAATGTCCGGCTGGGATTGTCGCTTTCGGACGACGACCCCGGGATCGTGGAGCGGGCGCTGGAGGGCCTTGGCCTGTTTGTCGAGGCGGCGGCGGCATTGAAGTCCGGCGTGGTGATTGGCTGGGTGCGGGGCAGGATTGGCGATCGGGACGGAAGGGCGGTTTTGGCCCGGCAGGCGGAGGCCATCCGCCGGATCGACGTCAAGGCGGGCGATTGCGGCGTGCCGCTGTATATCGAGGCGATCAACAGGTATGAGATCGACAGCCTGAACACCGCCGCGGAGGCGGTGAACTTCATCCGTGAAAATGGACTGAAAAACTCTTACGTCCATCTTGACACCTTCCACATGAACATCGATGAATATAGTTTCGCCAAGGCGATACGCCAATGCGGCCCATTGCTGGGATATGTGCACGTGGCGGAAAACACCCGGCATTATCCCGGCCATGATCGGCTGGATTTCCAGGAGGTGTTCGCGGGCCTCGAGCGGATCGGCTATGGCGGATTCGTCACGGTTGAATGCCTGCCGCTGCCCGACGGGATGGAGGCGGCGAGGCGGGCATTCGAATATTTGTCGAGGCGCTTCGTGTTCCAAACCTAGCGGTTGGCCGGGGAACCGCCTCAAAGGCTGGCCACCAGGCCCTTCAGATCCGCCATGCCGACCACCACTCCTTCGGCGTCGAGGACCGGGATGTCGGAGATGCGGTTTTCCCGCATGATTTCCAGCGCCTCGCCGGCCAGGCTG
>JAISYD010000118.1 GCA_031270145.1 Planctomycetota bacterium | reverse complement strand
AAAGGACATTGTCATTTTAACGCCTAGGCCCCCGCGTTTCGCCGACCGTCGCGAAAGGGCTTGCCTTTCCGCCGGCCCTGGCGTATAATGCCGCATTCGCGCCAGGACGGCTTTTCCGTATCCTGGCGAAGGCGCTAGTCAGCCAAGGGAGGCAGCCGATAGACCTATGACCGCGACCATATCCGAAACCGCCGCCGACATCCTCACCGCCGCCGATCTGGATTTGGAGGCGCTTTTCTACCTCGACCCGTTGGACGCCCGGCGCGAGGGCGGGAAAGGGGATATTGAGAAGATCATCCCCTCCCTGCCCGCCTTGCCGAACGCCGCGGCCAGGATCGCCGCCGCCTGGTTGGCGCTGGGCGATTTTCCCAAGGCCCTGGCCGGCGCCGAGAAGGACCCCATGCATCCGATGTGCCTCATGGTCATCGGCCTCGGCCTTGAAAGGGACGGCAGGAACGAGGAGGCGCTGGCCCGCTTCCAACAGGCCGCCCAGGCCGCCCCCACCTCCGCCCCCTTCGCCCTGAAGCCCATCGACTCCCTGCGCCGGCTCGACCGGCTGGACGAGGCCCTGGCCCTGGCCGAAAAGCAGCGCCGGCAATTTTCCGACAAGCCGGAGCTGGATTTCCACCTGGGCCGCATCATGGAGGATTTGGGCCGCTACCAGGAGGCGCTGGATCACTACCGCCGCTCCATCGACATCAGGCCCAACTTCGCCGACTGCCTGTTCCGCGCCGCCCATCTGGCGGATTTGCGCGGGCTTGACGCCCTGGCCAAGGATTTTTACAGCCGCATCGGTCCCGACTCCAGCCGGGTCTACGCCAACGCCTGCCTCAACCTGGCGCTGATTTACGAGGATGAGGAGGACTATGGGCGGGCGGCCGACTGTTGCCGCCGGGCCCTGGCCATCGCTCCCGCCAACCGCCGGGCCAAGCTGTTCCTCGCCAACGCCGAGGCCGCCGGCAACATGTATTATTCGCCCGAGGAGACCAAGCAGTCGGAGCGCATGGAAGCGATCCTCCGGGTTCCGGTTTCGGATTTCGAACTCTCGGTCCGCAGCCGCAACTGCCTGGCCAGCATGAATATCGCTTGCCTCGGGGATCTCATCAAACGCACCGAGGCGGAGATGCTCGCCTACAAGAATTTCGGCGAAACCAGCCTCCGGGAAATCAAGGAAATGCTCGCCGCCAAGAACCTCCGGCTCGGCATGATGCGCGAGGACGCCGCCACCCGCCAGGTCATGGAGCGGCAAAAGCGCAACGCCAGCGCCGAGATCATGAACAAGTCGATAGACACCATGAATTTGGGCGTCCGCGCCCGGAAATGCATGGAGACCCTGGGCATCGCCACCATCGGGGAGCTTACCGGCAAAACCGAGGCCGAACTCGCTGGCGCCAAGAATTTCGGCCGGGTGTCGCTGATTGAAATCAAGAAAAAACTGGCCGAAATGGGCCTTTCCTTCAAGGACGGCGAATGAGCGGGGAGCCGGCCGGACTTTCCGCCCTTCCGCGAGGCGGCGGCTCCGGCCGCCGCCTTTTCGCCTTGTCGGACCCCCATCTCTCGTTCGCCCGCCCGAAGCCCATGGATATTTTCGGCCCGGGCTGGGAAAACCACGCCGTACGCCTGGCTGACAACTGGCGGCGCCTGGTGGCCAGGGACGACATCGTCCTGATTCCGGGCGACATCTCCTGGGGCCTGCGCCTCGCCGACGCCCTGCCGGATCTGGAATGGCTGGCCGCGCTGCCCGGGCAAAAGGCGCTTATTCGCGGCAATCACGACTATTGGTGGCGGTCGCCGACCAAGCTCGCGGCCCTCAAGCTGCCCGGCCTCCATTTCATCCAAAACAACCATGTCCTTTTGGACGGCGTGGCCATCGGCGGGACGCGCTTGTGGGACTTTCCCTTCGTCAAATGGCGAAGCGGCCCCGACACCGGCCGGGCCGGACCCACGGCGGACGGAGGCGGGCGCCGGGAGGATCCCGAAAAGATCCGCGCCAGGGAAATATTGCGCCTGGAGGCGAGCCTGGCCTCCCTTCCGGCTTCGGCCCGCCTCAGAGTGGCGCTGACGCATTATCCGCCGCTAGGCGAAAACGGCCTCGCCACCCCTCTAACCGATCACATCGGCGGCTTCAACATCGATTATTGCGTTTTTGGCCATATCCACGCGCCAGGTCTGGGCTTGCGGCCCGGAGCCGATTGCCGCATCGGGCCCACGCGCTACCGGCTGGCGTCCAGCGATCATGTGGGGCACGAGCCGCTGCTGCTAGCCGAGGTTTAGCCGCTCCGCCGCGCCCTATTCCGCCGCGTCGGGATAACGGTAGAGGTCCCCCCGGTAATTGCGCAAGAGCACCTCGCCGTCTTGACGGCCTTCCAGGCAATTCAGGAGGATCGGAACCTTGCCGCCGCCGCCGGGGGCGTCGATCACGTATTGGGGGACGGCGTAGCCCGAGATATGGCCCCTGAGCCCCTGGATGATTTCCATTCCCTTGGCCACCGGAGTGCGGAAATGGGCGCTGCCGACGATGGGATCGCACTGGTAGAGGTAATAGGGGCGAACCCGAAGGCGCATCAGGCCGGTCATCAGGCGGCGCATGGTCCGGACATCGTCGTTGACGTTCCGGAGCAGGACGGTCTGGCTCCCTAGCGGCAGGCCGGCGTCGGCCAGGCGGGAGCAGGCCTCGGCGGTTTCCGGCGTCAACTCGTCCGGATGGGTGAAGTGCAGGGACAGCCACAGCGGATTGGCGCGGTGGAGTATCTTGACCAGGGTCGGCGTCATCCGCATGGGCAGAACCGCCGGGGTTTTGCTGCCGATCCGTATGACCTCGACGTGCGGGATGGCCCGGATGCTCATGAGCAGCCATTCCAGCGGCTCGTCCGGCAGGGTGAGCGGATCGCCGCCGGAGATGATCACGTCCCGGACCGCCGCGGCCCCCCGGATGTACTCGATGGCCCTTTCCCAGTGGGCGCGGCAATAGCGCCTGCGCTCGCGCTGGCCGACCAGCCGGGAACGGGTGCAGTAGCGGCAATAGGCCGCGCAATACTCGGTGGCCATGAAAAGCACGCGATCCGGGTAGCGGTGCACCAGGCCGGGGATGGGGCTTTGCTCCTCCTCGTCCAGCGGGTCCTCCTTTTCCCCCCGGCCGTGCGCCAATTCGGCGGTGGCGGGGATCACGGAGCGGCGGATGGGGTTGTCCAGGGCCAGCGCCGGAATGAGGGAGATGTAATAGGGCGTTATGGCGATCGGCAACCCACCGGCCGCGCCGTTCATGGCTTGGCGCTCGTCCCGGGTCAGCTGAATGATTTCGCCGATGCGCTCCGGGGTGTGGAGGACGTTGGCGAGTTGCCAGTGCCAATTATTCCAATCCGAATGGGAGGCGGCGGGAAAAAAGCGCTTGCGGAAGGAAAGGGTGCGCGGGCTTTGGGGAAAGCGGGCCGGTTTGCCGGCTTGGCCGCCCGTGGCGTCGCCGGAGGTCGGCGGTTCCGGCCGGGCGGCGGCGCCGGGCCCAAGGATCGCGGCGGCCGCCCCGCCGGCCGAAGAGGGAGGTTTGTCCTGGGAAGCGCCGTCCTGGCCGCTTTCGCCGCTTAGCATTTCACCGCCTAGCGCTTCGCCGCTTGCCGCCGCCGTCGCCAGTGTCGCCGTAGTCACGTCTCGCTCCCGATCTGGCGTCCGCCGCCGCGGACGCGCCGTCCATAGCCATTTCTTTATGTATATTTCCGCCATTGTCAAACCGTTTTTCAGAATTTCCCGGAAATATTTTTTCCGCCTCCGCTCGTTCCGGCCGGGGCGGTGGTTTTTCTGTTGGACAACCAGGCGGATATGGCGAAAATCAAGCTCCGGCCAAGGCGCGGCGCGTCCCGCCTGGATCCAGTTTTGCCCGCGGCTTTTGAGAAAGCGGTTTTTTATGGATATTGTCGACGCGACCGAAGCGTCCACCCGGGCGGCGGTTGCCGTCGCCGATTTGTCGATCGGCGGCGGCGAAACCCTGACGCACCGCATGAGCATTCTGGTCCTCCAGCTCGCGGTCATCATTTTCGCCGTCCGGATCGGCGGCTGGCTTATGCGCCGCCTCAAACTGCCCGGCGTGCTCGGGGAACTGGTTTCCGGCGTCGTCATCGGCCCGTTTTTGTTGGGCGGCGTTCCCCTGCCCCGGATTGGGCTGCCCGCCGGCCTGTTTGCCAGGGGGGCGCAGAGTATAGCGGTTTCGTCCGAGCTCTACGGCTTCGCCACCATCGCCAGCCTCATCCTCCTGTTCATGGTCGGCCTCGAAACCGATTTCCGGAAATTCATCAGATATTCGGTGGCCGGCATCATCATCGGCCTGGGCGGCGTGGCCGTCTCCTTCGTGGTCGGCGACTACGTCGGGACGCTTTTCGGCGGCGGCGGGAAACTGCATTTTTTCCATTCCTCCTGCCTGTTCATGGGCGCGCTTTGCACCGCCACCTCGGTTGGCATAACCGCCCGCATCCTTTCCGAGCGGAAGCGGATGGACAGCCCGGAGGGGGTCACCATCCTGGCCTCCGCCATCATTGACGACATCCTCGGCATCATCGTCCTCGGCATCGTCATCAGCCTCATTGACGTGCTCGACTCCGGCGGCGGCAGAGTTTTCGCCCTGCCCTGGGGCGAAATCATTCGCGTCGCGCTGGAAACCATCCTGATTTGCGCCGCCTTCAGCGGACTCGGGATCGCCCTGTCCTCCCATATCGGCCGCTTCCTCAAGTCCTTCAAAAGCCCGACCACCTTCGCCACCCTGGCCCTGGGCATGGCCTTCCTGATGGCCGGGATCTTCGAGGCCGCCGGGCTGGCGATGATCATCGGCGCCTACGTCATGGGGCTTTCGCTCTCGAAAACCGACATCACTTTCGTGGTCCAGGAGCGGCTGCACAATCTGCAGGACTTCTTTGTGCCCATATTTTTCGCGGTCATGGGCATGATGCTGGATCTGAACCGGCTCAGCAATCCGGGGGTGATCCGCTTCGGCCTGATTTTCGGGGTCATGGCGGTGGCGGCCAAGATCGTCGGCTGCGCCGTCCCCGCCCTGTTCCTCAACTTCAACTGGCTGGGCGCCGTCCGCATCGGCGTGGGCATGGTTCCCAGGGGCGAGGTGGCCCTGATCATCTCCGGCATCGGCATGTCGACCGGCATCCTGGACGCCGACATGTTCGGCGTCGCCATCATCATGACCCTGTTCACCACGATCGTGGCGCCGCCGCTCCTTTCCGTCGCCCTGTCGATACCGGGCAAGGGAGTGGCGGTGGAGCGCGATTCCGACGATTTCAGGGAGAGCGAGTTTTCCTTCCCGTCCGAGACGGTGGCGGACGGCGCGACCCAGGGCGTCATCGCCGCCTTCCAGGCGGACGGCTTTTTCATCTCCATGGTCGACTCCGATTCCCGGCTTTACCACGTCCGAAAGGACGACCTGGCCTTTTCCATGTGGCGGGACGACAACCACAACATTCTTTTCTCCTCGAACCGCCGCGACGTCACCTTCATCTACACCGTGGTCTACGAGGCGCTGGTGGAGATGCACCGGGACATCGACCGCCTCAAGGAATTGGCGAAGCCCCGGGATTTCCGCCGGACGCTAAGCTCCATCACCAGCGTCCGCACCCTGCCCATGCGGGAAAAGCGGGATATCCTGATCCCGGAAAGCGTGATCATGCGCCTGACCGCGCGGACCAAGGACGACGTCATCCGCGAACTGGTCAGGAAGCTCGACGGCGGCAGCCTGCCCATGAAAAGCGAGGCCGACATCCTGGCCTCCATCGCCGAGCGCGAGGCCGCCGACCCCACCGAGCTGGAATACGGCGTTTTCATGCCGCATGGCCGTTCCGAGGCGCTGAACGGAGTGGCGGCGGCGGTGGGCCTCTGCCCCGAGGGCCTGGACTTCGCCTGCCTGGACGGCTCCCCGGTCCGGCTGGCCGTCATGGTGGCCTCGCCCAAGAACACCTCGGGGCCGCATCTGTACTTCCTGGCCACCCTCACGGCGGCTTTGCGGACCCAGGAGATGGTGGATATGGTGCTGTCGGCCGAAACCCCGGAGGAGGTGGTGCGGCTCCTCATCGGCGAAAAGGACAGCCGGAACTTTTCGCTGATGGAGCGTTTGATGTCGGGGCCGCACTAGGCGGCCGTCCGGCGGCAAGTTTCAATTCGCCGCTTCGGACGCGGGGCGAAAGCCCCGGGAGGCGGGAAAGGTTGGTGCGGACATATGCCGGAAACCAATGAGGTGCGCGACGCCATCCGGGAGGTCGAACTCCGGGTCGGGGCGCTCCGCCAATCGCTGGCGGCGGAGGAAAAGGCGGCGCGCCGGGCCGAAATCGAGGCCCGGATGGCGTCGCCGGACTTCTGGAGCGGCCAGGAGGCGGCCAGGCGGGACGTGGAGGAGCTAAGGGCCGTCAAGGCCATCCTCGATCCGCTCCTGGCGGTGACGAAAAAAGCCGACGACTGCCGCGAGCTTTTCGAGTTGGTGGCGGCCGACAACGACGCCGGCGGCCTGGCCGAGGTGGCGCTGGACGTCGGGAAGCTGCGGGAGGATCTGGCCTCGCTCGAGTTGCTGGCCCTGCTTTCCCGGCCGCATGATCGCGAGCCCTGCTTCTTCAGCATCCATACCGGGGCCGGCGGGGCCGACGCCTGCGAGTGGGCCGAGATGCTGCTCAGGATGTATCTGCGCTTTTTCGAGCGCCGGGGCTGGACGGCGCAGGAGCTGGATTTCCTGGCCGGCGAGGAGGCGGGGATCCGGGGGGTCGAGCTCAGGATCGGCGGCGCCTTCGCCTGCGGCTACCTCAGGGGCGAGGTGGGCGTCCACCGCCTGGTGCGGATCAGCCCCTTTTCCGGCAAGCGCGAGACCTCCTTCGCCGCCGTCGACGTGGTGCCCGACTACCAGGAGGAGATCAACATCGTCATCGACGACAACGATTTGAAGATAGACACCTACCGCGCTGGCGGCAAGGGCGGGCAGCACGTCAACAAGACGGATTCCGCCGTCCGCATCACCCACCTGCCGACCGGCCTGGTGGTGGCGGTACAGAACGAGCGCTCCCAGCACAGCAACAAAGAAACCGCCCTCAAGATCCTCAAGTCCCGCCTCAAGCGCCGCGAGGAGGAGGCCCGGGCCGCCCAGGTCAGCGCCCGCAACGCCGGCAAGATGGACAACGCCTGGGGCAGCCAGATCCGCAACTACGTCATGAACCCCTACCAGATGGTCAAGGACGTCCGCACCGGGGTGGAAACCGGCGACATCGGCAAGGTGCTGGACGGCAATTTGGACAATTTCATCGACGCCTACTTGCGCTGGGCGGTGAAGCAGCAACCCCTTTGAATGGAGAATGCCGCCATGAACGAATTCGTCGCCAAAGCCGATGCCGAAATAGCCCGCGTCCTCGACGCCGAGCTCGCCCGCCAGCGGGACGGCATCGAGCTCATCGCCTCGGAGAACTTCCCCTCGCCCGCCGTGCTCCAGGCCCAGGGCTCCTGCCTCAACAACAAATACGCCGAGGGCTATCCCGGCAAGCGCTACTACGGCGGCTGCGGCGAGGTCGACAAGGCCGAGACGCTGGCCATTGAGCGGGCCAGGACGCTGTTCGGGGCCGAGCACGCCAATGTCCAGCCGCACGCCGGGAGCCAGGCCAACATGGCGGCCTATCTCGCCCTCGTCAATCCGGGCGACCGGATCCTCGGGATGGATCTGGCCCAGGGCGGGCACCTCACGCACGGGTATAAGATCAACTTTTCCGGCCGGCTCTTCCGGATCGCGTCCTACGGGGTGCGGCGGGACGACGAGCGCATCGACTACGGCGCGCTGGCCGCCGTCGCCCGCGAGTTCCGGCCGGCGCTGATCATCGCCGGCGCCTCGGCCTATCCCCGGATCATCGATTTCGGCAAATTCGCGGAAATCGCCAGGGAGGTCGGCGCCTTTTTCCTGGTCGACATGGCCCATATCGCCGGTCTGGTGGCGGCCGGGCTGCATCCCAGCCCCGTGCCCCACGCCGACGTCGTCACCACCACCACCCACAAGACGCTCCGCGGCCCCCGCGGCGGGATGATCCTGTGCAAGGCGGAACACGCCAGGAAAGTCGACGCCGCGATCTTCCCCGGCATCCAGGGCGGCCCCCTGATGCACGTCATCGCCGCCAAGGCGGTGGCCTTGCGGGAGGCGGCGGCGCCGGAATTCAAGGCCTATATGGGGCGGGTGGTGGAGAATGCGGCCGCCATGGCGGCGGAATTCGGGAAAAGGGGCTTTCGCGTCGTCTCCGGCGGCACCGACAACCACCTGCTGCTGATCGACGTGCATTCGCGGGGCCTGACCGGCAAGGAGGCGGAGGATGTTTTGGCCGGGATCGGCGTCACCGTCAACAAGAACCAAATCCCCTTCGACGAGTTGCCGCCCCTGAAATCGTCCGGCATCCGCCTGGGGACCCCGGCCGCCACGACCCGCGGGATGGACCGGGCGGCCATGGTCGAGGTGGCGGACATCGTTTGCGAGGCCCTGGAGGGGCGGGGCGACGCGGAGGTTTTGCGGAAACTCCGCGGGCGGGTCCGCGCGCTCTGCGGCAAATTTCCGCTTTATCCCGAGTTGCGCTAGCCCGGAGGGGCGTCAGGAAATTGGCGGCTCCGGCGCCGGAGCCGCCCCGATTCCACCAAGAAAGGGACAAGCCATGAAAAAGGTTCTGGATTTTCTCGCCGCCAACCCCGTGTTCCAGCTGGCCACCAACGCCGGCGGCCAGCCCCGCTGCCGTCCGTTCGGCTTCCACATGGTCCAGGACGGCCGCCTGTACTTCATCACCGGCGAGCACAAGGACGTCTGCCGGCAATTGCGGGCCAATCCCTTGTTTGAGTTGAGCGTGTCCGACGCCGACGGGCGGTACCTGCGCCTGCGCGGCTCCGCCGTCTTCGACGCCAGGCCGGAATTGCTGGAGAAAGCCTTTGCCGCGATGCCGCTGCTCAGGGACATCTACGGGCCGGGCGGCGCCAAAGCCGCCATGTTCTACGCCGACAAGGCCGAGGCGGTGCTCGCCGACATGCGGGGGAATTCCGAAACCGTCAAGCTCTAAGCCGTCCGGCAGGGAAACCGCAAGGGAAACCACATGGCAAAATACGTCGTCGTCGCCGCCGACAACATCAAGGGAAGCGGCCTGGAACTTTTGAAAAGGCATTTCGGCGCCGACGGGGTCGTCGCCCGGGGCAAGTTCGCGGAGGGCGAGCTGGTTGGGAAAATCTCCGCCTGCGACGCCCTTCTCGTCCGCTCCGGCACCCGCGTCGATCGCCGGGCCATCGAAGCGGCCGGCGGGAGGCTGAAAATCATCGGCCGGGCTGGGGTCGGCACCGACAACATCGACAAGGCGGCCGCCACCGAGCGCGGGGTCATCGTGATGAACACCCCCTTCGGCAACACCGTTTCGGCGGCGGAGCAGACCATCGCCCTGCTTTTCGCCGTGGCCAGGAACACCGCCCGGGCGGATCGGCTGATGCGGGACGGCAGGTGGGAAAAGAAATCCCTGGTCGGCTCCGAGGTGAGCGGGAAGACCCTGGCGGTCGTCGGCATGGGGAAGATCGGCCAGCACGTCGTCCGGGTCATGCAGGCGGCCGGCATGCGGGTGATCGCCTTCGATCCCTTCTTCCCGGCCGAGCGCGCCCGCGAACTCAAGGTGGAACTGCTTCCGGATCTTGACCAGGCGCTGGCCCGGGCGGACTTCGTCACCCTCCACACCCCGCTCACCGAGCAGACCAGGAACCTCCTCTCGGCCGGCCGCATCGCGAAAATGAAACCCGGGGCGAGGGTGGTGAACTGCTCCCGCGGCGGCGTCGTCGACGAGGCCGCGCTGGCCGAGGCGGTGCGGTCCGGCCGCCTGGCCGCCGCCGGGCTGGACGTGTTCTCCAGCGAGCCCATGACCTCCGGCCCGCTTTTCGGCGTCGACAACATCACCCTGACCCCGCATCTCGGGGCCTCCACCGAGGAGGCGGAGGAGCGCTGCGGACTCCAGTTGGCCGAGCAGGTGATCGCCTTCTTCGAGGAGGGCAAAATCCAGAACGCCGTGAACGTGACCTTTTCGCCCGAGCCCAGTCTCGCCCCCTACGCCGAGCTGGCGGCGGCCATGGGCCGGATCGCCTCCCGCCTGGTCAACGCCCCGGTGGCCGAGGCCGAGGTGCGGGCGGGCGGCGACTTCTTCGCCGACAAGGATTGCGGCATCCTCCGCTTCGCCGCCGTCAAGGGCATCCTCGGCGCCTGCGGAGTCGAGGGCGCCAACGACATCAACGCCATGTTCCTGGCCCAGCAGCGGGGCATCCGGGCCGAGCTCATCCTCTCGGCCGCCGCAGCGGACGCGCCCCGGATCGATCACATCGATCTGGTGGTGCGGGGCCTGGCGGACGGGAAGCGCAAGGAGACGCATCTGGCCGGCACCGTCTACCAGGACGGCCGCAAGCGCCTGATCCGCATCGACGACGCCGACATCGAGGTGCGCCTGGACGATCACATGCTGTTCCTCCGCTACCCCGACAAGCCGGGCGTCATCGGCCGGATCGGCACCCTGCTGGGCGACCGGGGCATAAACATCGAAAACATGCAGGTGGGGCTGCTGAAAAGCCTGAAAAAGGCGTCCATGGTCATCGGCGCCGGCCAGGAAGTGCCGCCGGAGGCGGTGGAAGCCATCCGCCGGGATCCGCGGCTGGAAATCGAGCGCATTTACAGCGTCAACCTTTTTGATTGATTTTTGTTTTTTTTTCCTTGACATGTGTGAAATATGCCCTATATTTCGCCAAAAGTTGATTCGGTTGCGGTTGAAAGCCGCTCCGGCGGGTTTTGGTCCTGGCCGCGGGTTTCATCGGGGACGTTGGAGGCGCGCCGGCGACCGTTTATTTTTCGGGAAGGGGAGGAATGGGAATGGCTGCCAAAATCGAGGTGCTGCGCAAGCGCCAACTGGCCCAGGCGCTGGTTGACAAGACGGGTTCCAAATTGAAGTACGCCTCGGCGGTGGTTGATTTTGTTTTCGACGAAGTCGCCTCGGCCGTGGCCAAGGGCACCAAGGTCAACATCAAGGATTTCGGGATTTTCGTCAAGG
>JAISYD010000060.1 GCA_031270145.1 Planctomycetota bacterium | reverse complement strand
CCAGGCAGTCCGCCGGGCTGCTGTATTCGTCCTTGTTATGGCTGATCCCGTTTCGGGATCGCACAAAAATCATTCCTGTCGGGCAAATCCGCATGAAAGAGGTTGAATCGTGCCCGGCCCCGCTGGGCAACGTAACCACAGGATAACGAAGCCGTTCGCAGACCGACGACAGCAGCGAAATAATGTCCGGATGGCAGGGCAAGGGTTCGTTCTGGCTCACTCCCGCGCGCAATTCCCATCCCGCCCGCCGCAACCGGCAGATGCCTTCCGCCCGGCCGACTATCTTTTCAAACACGCGGTTTTTGATTGCCGGATCGACATGGCGGACATCCACGGAAAATCTTACGCATCCGGGCACGACATTGACGCCGCCCGGAAAAACCCGCAGTTCCCCCACGGTAGCCGTGCAGCCGTCCCGCCCGCTTCCCTCCTCTTCCACCGCGAGGACGATTTCCGCGGCGGCGCAAAGGGCGTCCCGCCTCAAGGGGAACGGCGTCGCCCCGGCATGGGCCGCCCTTCCCCGCACGATGCATTCCGCCCTGGTCTGGCAGGACACCGCGCTGACTATGCCGACGGGAACCTCGCGCTCTTCCAGAACCGGCCCTTGTTCGATATGGAGTTCCACATGCGCCTTGGCGTAGCCGCGAGGCATGGACGCCGAGCGGGCAAGTACGGGATCGATTCCTCTCGCCGCCAGCGCCTCGCCCAGCGTCATGCCGTCGCGGTCGGCTTGCGCGAGATCGGCCTCGGCGCCCGATCCCGTCATGTGGCGGGCGCCGGAAATGTCGCCCTTGAACCTTGTCCCTTCCTCCGCGCGGTAGGCGCACACTTCGACGGGGTACCGCGTCTTGACCCCGTTTTCACCCATGGCCTGAAGCGCCTCGATGCCGGCGGCAACTCCGAGGCGCCCGTCGAAAATGCCGCCGCCGTATACGCTGTCAAGGTGCGATCCGGTGACGACGACCGGCAGGGCCGGATCGTCTCCCTTTCGCCTGCCGATGAGATTGCCGGCGGCGTCGCGCCGAACCGCGAGTCCCGCCTCCTCCATGAAGGCGGCCGCCATCTCGTGCGCGCGATCCTCCTCGGGAGAGTATGCCAGGCAGTATACGCCGTCGTCCCTGGCGCCGACGGAGCCCAACTCCAGCAAGCGCCGCCATAACCTGCCGCCGTTTATCGTCATTATGCGCCGCCTCGCGCCAGCTTCAGGCAAGTTCAACGCGGAGTTCGCGCACGCCCCCCAAGTGCACCGCCCTGCCGAACGCCTCCACCCTGTCCAGCCCTTCCGTAATGGTGAGTACATGGTTGCCCATGAGGTTGCCGTTTTGCGCCGCTATGCTGCAGGGACCCCAGGACAAGAAGAATTCGCCGCCCATCTGCAGATGCGGAATGTTTCCGGGATACACAATGATTTCGCCCCGTGAGGGGATGCGGATGGGGTTTTCGAAAGGAACGGAGTGCGCCAAATCCCCAAGCTGGGCGAAACAGGCGTTGCCGCTCCAGGAAACATGCCGCATCTCCGCCGTCCAGGGAAGAAGTTCAAGAAGCCAGTTGCAGCTTTGCGGACTTTTTTCCTCTTCCAGCCTCGCGGTGAAGGCGAATTCGCCGGAAGCCAATGTAACCGTTTTCATACGATTGCCCTTATTCCATGATCCGTCCCGGGCGGCGGGTTGCTCGCCCAACCGCCGTCAAACGGTACTACGGACAAAATTCGCCAGTTCCTCGGTGGCGGGACTGGAAAAAAGCTTGTCCGGTTCCCCCTCCTCGCGAATCCGCCCATCGTGCATGAAAACGAGCTTGTCGCACACTTCCCGCGCGAAGCGCATCTCGTGCGTCACTATAATCAGGGTCATCCCCTCCGACGCGAGAGTGCGCACGACGTCCAGCACTTCGCCGACAAGCTCCGGATCCAGGGCGGAGGTTATTTCATCGCACAGCAGCACCCGCGGCCGCATGGCGAGGGCGCGGGCAATGGCGAAGCGTTGCTGCTGGCCTACGGAAAGTTGATCGGGAAAAGCGTCGAACTTGTCGGACAACCCGACTTTCGCCAGCATTTCCCGCGCCCGCTTCCCGGCTTCCCTGTGCGGCTCCCTCCTCACCACCCGCGGCGCCAGCATGACGTTTTCCCCCGCCGTCAGATGCGGGAAAAGGTTGAAGCTCTGGAAAACCATCCCCACTTTCATCCGCAACGTCCGGAGATCCTCTTGCCGCTGGCTTACTTCGCCGCCATCGAAATAGATGAACCCAGCGTCGTAGCGCTCAAGTCCGTTGAGGATGCGCAGGAATGTGCTTTTTCCGGATCCGCTGCGGCCGATTATCGCGGTGACGCTTCCGGCGTCGACCGTCAGGGACACTCCCCGGAGAACCTTGATGTCCCCGAAACTTTTGTGAACGCCGTCAGTTCTTATAAGCACGGCGGTTCCTTTCCAGCCTTCTGGCGGCAACGGACAGGGGAAGGCACAAGAGGAAATAGAAAAGGCCGACCAAGCCATAGACGAGAAGGGGCTTGAAGGTGGTGTTCGCAATCAGGTTGCCCGCCTTGGTGATTTCGAGAAATCCGATGATGGAGGTGACCGAGGTGTTCTTGATCAATTGCACGGAAAACCCGACCGTCGGCGCCACCGCTATCCGAAGCGCCTGCGGCAGGATGACGTGCCGGAGTTGCTGCCGCCTGGTCATGCCAAGGATGAGCCCCGCCTCCCATTGCCCCCGGGGGATCGCTTCGATGCATCCCCGCCATATCTCGGCGAGGTGGCCGCTTGCGTACAGCGTCAATACCGCCGCCGCGGTGGTCAACGCCGATATGTCGTAGCCGAGCAGGGCGAATCCGAAAAAGAACAACTGCAACTGCATAAGGAGCGGCGTGCCCTG
>JAISYD010000317.1 GCA_031270145.1 Planctomycetota bacterium | reverse complement strand
CGAACAGCGAAACCAAGCAATGGAACAAGGGTTCGAGAAAGTTAAATGATCCCGCCCCCGTCCCGGAACAGGCCCTTAACGGATGCGGCAGGCCGAACTTTACCGGGAAAAAAAGTTCTTTTCCGTTTTAGTTGAATCCGCCGGCCGATAATCGCCGATATTATCAGAGAGTGACGGCGGAATGCCCGTTCCGTCGGCCAAGCGGCGGCGGAAACCGCCGCCAATGGCGCCGGAGGGGAGGAATAATTTTCAGCCTGGTGAAAAAATCAGGATTGGCGGATTGCCGGGCGCCAATTTTGCACGGAAACCATAACTTTATAACAACCGTCAACGGTTAAAGTTAGGCGCGATATTGACGCAATTGGCCTGTTTTTGCGAAGTTTCTGGCAGAAATATTGCTTCTTTTCCGTCAGGCGCAATCAGGTTTTAGCCGGGCCCGGGAAGATTGGCTGTTCGCGGTTGGATTTGTGGGGGTCGAGGAAACATTTTTTTGGCCAGGACCGGAAGACCCGGTCCGGCAGTCCGAAATCCAGACTCTCAAGCCCGCTGGAGAAGCGTATCGGGCGCTCAGGGAGTTGAGCGCGAGAGTATGGCATGGCCTTGAGCATTCAAGGACGGACTATGAACGTTAAGGAGGACAGGAAATGGGTCTGGTCATCAATCACAACTTGTCGGCCCTGAACACGTACCGAAACCTTTCGGCCAGCAACCAGGGCATGTCCAAAAGCATAGAAAAGCTGTCGAGCGGCTATCGCATCAACGTCGGGGCCGACGGCCCGTCCGACCTGATCATCAGCGAGCAGTTGCGCTCGCAGATATCCGGGCTGGAGCGGGCGGTCCGCAATTCCTCCGAGGCCTACAACCTGATAGGCATCGCCGAGGGCGCCCTGAACGAGATGAACAACATCCTCAAAAACATGAAGGCGCTGGCCATCCACGCCGCCAATAACGGCATCACCAGTCCCGAGCAGGTCGCCGCCGACCAGTCGGAAATGGATTCGGGCATCGAGACCCTGAACCGCATCGCCAACACCACCCGCTATTCGGACCAATATCTCCTAAACGGCTCGAAGCAGCTGGTCTACGACGTCAACACCGTGGTCAACCAACCCACCGACCATTCGCTCCTCAACACCGAAATGACCCGGGTGGACGAGGTCTTCAAGCGCAGCGGCGTCAAGATGTCGATCGGCTACACGGGCGAGAAGAACCAGTGGCAGGCCAACACCGACACCTCGGCCCAGCGCGCCTACCTGGAAAGCGATTCGGCCAATCCCCTGTGCCAGCTCTCAGGAACCAAGATCACCAACGCCCAGGAATTCATCCTCACCGGCAGCGGCGGTTCCCGGCTCTTCTCCTTCGCCGAGGGCACCCATATCGGCACCATCGTCGACGCCGTCAACAATGTCCGGGACTCCACCGGCATCGGCGCCACCATGACCTTCGCCTCCGACATCCGGGTCGACCGCACCGTCACCGGCACGCCTCCCGGCAGCACCGGGCCGAACTACCTGACCAACACCCCGGCCTGTTTCGTCAAGGGCTACGACCAGGGCTGCTACGTCTACCGCAGCGGCGACATCCAAATCTACAAGGCCGGCCTGAACAACGTCGGATCGGTGCAAAACGCCAGCCTCAGCAACATAGAGATGGCCAAGATTTCCTGCGTCTGCCTCACCGCCAACGCCGCCGCCGCCTTCAAGGTCGGCTTCAACTGCGACGGCGACGGGAAAATCTACGCCAAGGTAATCGACAAGTCCACCAACGCCATCGAATATTACAAGGACAAGGAATGCACCATGCTCATCGGCAAGGGCAGCTCCTGCTTCTTCGCCGCCGCCAACAACTCGGGCATCCCCGGCGCCCCGACCCAGAATCTGGACGGCCTGTTCATCAAGCTGAGCGACTACGCGGAAAATCTGGACGTCTACGAAATAGCCCTGGTCGGCCAGCGCATGGACAACATGAAGGACATGGCGGTCGGAGGCGTCGCCGGCTGGGCCGACATCTCCAACTCGGTGATGTCGGGGGTGAACCTGGGGGTCAACACCTCGCCGGAGGGCGAGCTCTACTTCAAATACACGCCGCTGACCTACGAGGCGGACGGCTGCACCGTGCGCACCTTCAAGGTCGAGGTCTTCAACGACTCGACCCGGGAACCGCGCAACCTGGTCGCCTCCTCCGGGGAGGTCTTCAACTGCTGCGCCACGGCAAGAGGCGGCGACGCCAACATCGCCGGCGGCCAGACGGTGCGCATCGAGTCGGTAATCATGGAAAACGGCCAGGACAGCGGCCTCAACATCACACTGAACCTGCCCAAGCCGGATCCAGCCCTGAAGCCGCCCTACAACAACATCGGCCAAGGGGACATGCCCAACGGCGAACAGGTCGGCGACATCGCCTTCACCAACCTGGGCATGCGATTATACGCGGTGGACTACGGTTCGGCCGAGACCATCCGCATCCAGAACAAGATAGGCGAGCTCTTCTACCAATACCGCGAGTCCGACACCATGGAAAAGATCATGGTGAGGGAGGGAACCACGGTGCAGATAGCCGGGCAGGACGCGCAAATCGGCATGAACGGCGCCCCCGTCTACACCCAGGGCCTCACCGCCAACATCACCACGCCGGACTTCTCCGGAAAACTGGTGTTCAACAAGGGGACGCTCGGCCTCACCACCATGGCGGTGGCCGGCTACGAGGACGGCAAGCTCTATTCCCGCGCCACCACCCTCCAGGGCATTGAGGAGAACGAGTCGCGCATCGCCGCGGAGCGCCGGCACTTCGAGCCGCCCTCGCTCACCTACAAGATGGGCGACAGCAACAACGGCCTTTATGATCGCCTAGGCCAGCCGGTCAGCGTCTACCTTGATTTCAGCCAAATCGACCCGACGGTCGAGGCCAAGATCGCGGCGAATCCGAATGCCCAGAAATTGGTGCAGATGAGCTACAACGGCGCGACGAAGGAATTGACCATAAACGCCAGCGCCCTGGCCGCCAGCGGCGCCAGCATTCCGCCGGTGACCATCAACGTGGATCCGGCCAAGCTGCTCGAGGGGTTTTATCTCACCGAGCCGGCCTTGAAAGGCGTTTACATCGAAAGCACCATGCTGGTGGACCTGAACAAAAGCAGCGCCAACCTGAACAACGTCGGCAACTACATCACCGCCTCCAACGGCGACATCATGCTCGAGGTCAACACCTACGCCACCCAGGCGAGGAAAAACACCACCGAGACCATGTACAATTTCCTGGGCGGCATGCAGTTCCAGCTCGGCAACACCGAGGGCGATCAGGATCGGACCGTCTACTCCATCCCTTCGATGGCCATGTCGGAGCTGGGGCGCATCGAATGGGACGGCAGCGAATACTGTCTGCAAAACGTCCTCGGGGGCGGCATCGCCAGCCTGTCGCGCGATCCCATCCTCTCCATGCGCATCCTGTCCCAGGCCATCGACGACGTCTCGACCCTGCGGGCGCGGCTTGGCGCCTTCCAGGCCAACATGCTCCAGACCAACATCAACTCGCTGGACGTCGCCATCGAGAACATCACCAAGACCGAATCGGCCATCCGCGACACCGACATGGCCTCGGAATCGACCCAGTTCACCCGCTTCCAGGTCATGCAGCAGGCCGGCACCTCGATGCTGGCCCAGGCCAACCAGGCGACCCAGAACGTCCTGACTCTCCTGCAATAAGGAAAAATATGGCCTCAAGCCGGGAACGCGCGGAAGTTCCGCGCGTTCCCGGTCTTTTTCCCGGGGCGGAGCGGACGCGGCCTCAGATGTTCGCCGCCTCGATCTCGAAATAAGCCTTGGGGTGATGGCAAACCGGGCATTTCTCCGGCGCTTTTACCCCTTCGTGGACATGCCCGCAGTTGCGGCAGATCCAGCGTTTCTTGCCGGATCTGGCGAAAACCTCGCCTTTTTCGAGATTGGCCAGCAGTTGCTTGTAGCGCTCCTCGTGATGCTTTTCAATGGCGCCCACGGCGGCGAACTGGCGGGCGAGGTCGGCGTATCCCTCCTCCTCCGCCTCCTTGGCGAAGTTCCTGTACATTTCCGTCCATTCCTCGTGCTCGCCGGCGGCGGCGGCCTTGAGATTGGCCTTGGTGTCGCCGATGCCCTCCAGCGCCTTGAACCAGAGCTTGGCGTGCTCCTTTTCGTTGTTGGCCGTGGCCTCGAAAATGGCCGCAATCTGTTCGTAGCCCTCTTTTTTCGCCGCGCCGGCGAAATAGGTGTACTTGTTGCGGGCCTGGGATTCGCCGGCGAAGGCGTAGGCGAGGTTCTTGGCGGTTTTGGAATCCTGCTTGACGCTCATGTTTTCTCCTCCAAATGACAGGCGCCTGGTTTAAACCCGTCCGGCGGACGGGCAATGCATGCGGGAAACGCGGCGCGGCGGCGCGTTCCGCTCCGTTGTGGAAACATTTGTCCGTCCCCTCTCCGGCCGGGTTGACGAGCCTGGCGGCGGCAAACCGAGCCTGCGAGCGGGACAAAAGCGCCATTTCAAGGCGCGATCAGCATAACCGGCACGGGAAGCGCGCCCCCGCCCCCGTCACGATTTAAGGTATCTGCAAAGCAAACTGCGCCCATAGCGGCGGACGCCCGCCGGCTGGAAGTCCGGCCATTCGGGCGGCGCCTCCCCGCTCTCCAGCCGGAGAATCAGGATCCCGCCCGCCTCGATCAGCCTGGCCATGGCCGCCCCGGCGTTTCCGGCTTGGCGGCCGGCCAGCCATTCCCCGGCTTCCGAGAAGGGCGGATCGGCGAAAACCAGGTTGTAATTGCCGGCGTCCCCGGCAAGGAAATTTTCGACCTCGTCCAGCCGGGAAACGGCGCGATCCCCCAGGCGGCAGGCCTCAATGTTGCGCCGCAGCGCGGCGAAGGCGGCCCGATCCCTCTCGACAAAGAGGCAGGAGGCGGCCCCGCGCGAAAGCGCCTCCAGCCCCAGGGCGCCGGAACCGGCGAAGAGATCGAGCGCCCTAGCCCCGGCGACCAGGCCGCCCAGGGAGTTGAAGAGCGCCCCCCGGGCCATTTCGAGGAATGGGCGGGTGGCCAGGTTTTTCGGCGTTTCGAGGCCGACGCGCCTGGCCGTCCCGGCAATAATCCTCATCCTCCGGCCTTTTTCCCGCCGGCGCTCCGGCCCGGCGACGGTTTTTCCTCTTTTCCGGCCGGACGGTCCTTCACGGGATCGGCTTTCTCCACGGCATTGCGGAGGAATTCCAGCCGCGACAGCAAATGCGACGATATGGCCCCGGCCTTTTGCGGCCCCAGCATGGGATTGGCCATGATCATGGTGGAGGCGTGATCCAGTTCCCGGAAAAAGCGGACGGCGTCCGAGGTGATGTCGTCGTAGCTGTCGAACACCTCGGTGCGGCCCTCGCCGGAATCGAGCTTCTCCAGCACCTTCTTGGCGTTGGCTTCCAGCTCCGCCATGTGGGATTCCTCGTTTTTGGCCTTGATGAGGCTGCCCTCGTCCCGGAGCCTGCGGATATAGACCTTGAGTTCCGCCACCTTCCGGTTTATCGCCTCCAGCTCGTCCCGGTAGTCGCTCTCGGTTTTGGCCGCGTCGACGACGACCTTTTGCTGGCGCTGGAGCAGCGTTTCGATGGCGGCGTTGCCGACGTCCGAGATGGCGCTGTATTTGCGAATCAGCAGGGAGGCCATGGGGGCGTCCCGGTCGTAGCAGAGGTGCAGGTGATCCATGGCGGAGCGGAAGTCGCGGATGTCCCGGGTCTCCAGTCCCCAGCGCAGATAGCGCTCGGCCATGGTCAACGGTTCGATGAAGGCGGTCAGCGAGCTGCGGCGCCCCATCATCACCGACATGAAATAGCGGCAGAACTCCCGCAGCATCTTCATGTGGCGGCCTCCCGCGCGCGCCCCGCCCGGACTTCGTCCCTGAGGGCGAACATGGCCCGGACCAGTTCCCGCAAGCCGGTCCCGGCGACGGCCGACAGCCCGACGACCGGCCGGCCGACGGCGCCGGCGAATTCCGCCAGCGCCTTGTCCGCTCCGGCGAGATCCAGCTTGTTGGCCGCCAGCAGTTGCGGCTTGGCGGCGAGAAGCGGCGAATGCAGGGCCAATTCCCGGTTGACGACGGCATAATTTTCGGCCGGATCGCTTCCGTCCAGCGGAAGCATTTCCACCAGGTGGAGGAGGAAGCCGCAACGCTCGACGTGGCGGAGGAACTTGAGTCCCATGCCGGCCCCGCCGGCGGCGCCTTCCATGATGCCGGGGATGTCGGCCAGGGTCAGCTCGCGGCCGTTGCCGTCCGGGACGATCCCGAGCTGCGGCTGGAGGGTAGTGAAGGGGTAATCGGCTATGCGCGGCCTGGCGGCGGAAAGACGCGAGAGAAGGGTGCTTTTCCCGGCGTTGGGCAGGCCCAGCAGGCCGACGTCGGCGATGAGCTTGAGTTCAAGGCGCAGCCGCCTTTCACAGCCCTCCGCGCCGTAGGTGAATTCCCGGGGGGAGCGGTTGGTCGCGGCGGCGAAGGAGGCGTTGCCCCTGCCGCCGCGCCCTCCCGCGACCGCCGTCCAGGCGGCTCCGTCATATGAAAGATCCGCCAACATCTCGCCGCCCCCGTGGAAAACCGTGCCCAGCGGCACCGGGACGACCACGTCCGGAGCCGAGGCGCCGCGGCGATTGTTCCCCTTGCCGGATTCTCCGGAACCGGCGGCGTAGTTCTGGGTCCGGGCCAGGGGCAGGAGGGTGTCGGCGTTCCGGTCGGCGATGAAAATGACCGAGCCGCCATTGCCGCCGTCGCCGCCGGTCGGCCCGCCAAACGGGACGTTCCTCTCGCGGCGGAAGGCCACGATCCCGTTGCCGCCCCGGCCGGAGCGCACCGTCACCATGGTCTCGTCGACGAACTCCATTCAGCCTTCCCTCCGGCGCCACAGCCGCCAAACCATGCGGAAAAACCGCCAAGTATCCCGCAGCGGACGGATGGCGCTGATCTCGTCGCCGTAAACCGCGCTGATCGGGACATGGGCGATGCGCAAACCCTTTCGGCCCATGGCCACCACCATCTCCCCCTCGAAATCGTAGTTGCGGCCCAGCAAGGTCACGCTCCGCCAGGCTTCCCGGCGCAGCAGGCGGAAACCGCACTGCGAATCCGGGATTTTCGCGCCGGCCAGCCGGCCAATTAGCCAACTGGTGAAGCGATTGGTGCAGCGGCGCGCGAACGGCATGTCGCCGACGTCGCCCATGCGGCTCCCAAGCACCAGATCCGCCGTCTTTGCCGCGGCCAGGAAACGGGGAATTTCGCCGGGCAGGTGCTGGCCGTCGGCGTCGAGACAGATCACCGCGTCGAACCCCTCGGCGAACAGGGCGTCCAGGCCAATGACCAGGGAGGCCCCCTTGCCCAGGTTGGCCGGGTTCCTCAGCGTCCTGGCGCCGGCGGCGGCGGCCAATTCCGCCGTGGCGTCCTCCGAGCCATCGTCGACAACCAGGACGTCCGGCAGGATCCGCCTGGTTTTTTCCACCACGCCGGCGATGAATTTCTCCTCTTGGTAAGCTGGAATCAGAGCCGCGACGCGCATAAAACCCTTCCACTCGCGGGAGGCGCCGAAAGCGCCGCCTAGAGCCAATCGCCCTTCCCGGCCGCCCGCAAAGCGGAGGCGAGATCGCGGTTCATGGCCTGGACGGCCCGCCGGGCGGCGCCCCGCCAATCGTCCGGGCGGCCTTCCCTTTTCCAGGCCTGGATGACGGAACGGCTGGCGTTCACCACCGCCCCGCTTCCGTCGGCGCGGAATGCGCCGGCCGCGGCGGCGGCGGAGCCGCCCTGGGCGCCGTAGCCGGGGACAAGGAAGGGCGAATCGGGCATCAGCTCGCGGAAGCGGCCAAGCTCGGCCGGATGCGTCGCCCCGACCACCGCGCCCACCGCCGACAGGCCGCTGGCGCCGATTTTGTCCCGGCCCCAGTCCCGCGCCAGCCCGGCCGCCCGCTCGGCCACCGTCCCGCCGCCGTCCAGCCGCAAATCCTGCAATTCGGCGCTGGAGGGGTTGCTGGTCTTGACCAGAACGAAAAAACCCTGACCTCGGCCGCAACCCCGCTCAAGGAACGGCTGGACCGAATCGGAGCCAAGATAGGGATTGAGGGTCAGGGCGTCATGGGGGCCCAAAAGCGCGCCGGTATCCCGCTGGAGGCGCTCCCGGCCGCCAAGGCCGGGCGGGCGGTCCGGCTCAGGACGCGGGCGGTCGAGAAGGCCGGCGGCGTAGGCGGCGGCGGTGGAACCAATGTCGCCGCGCTTGACGTCGCCGATGACCAGCAAGCCCTGGTTGGCGGCGGCCAGGCAGAGCGACTGGTAAACCGACAGTCCGGGCAGGCCGAAAGCCTCGAAAAAGGCGAGGTTGGGCTTTACCGCCGGAACCAGGTCCGCCACCGCCAAGACGATCCCGAGGCAGAAGTCGGAGAGAGCGGAATAAAGTCCGTCCGGCCCGGACGCGGCCCGTTCCGCCAGGGCGGGAGGCATGAGGGCCAGGGTGGGATCGATCCCCACCACCGCCACGCTTTTCTTGTCCCGCGCCGCCCGATCCAGGCGGTCGCCGAAGTTGGCGAGGTTTTTTCCTCCCGCCGGCCAGGCGCCGGCCGCGCCTTCCCCGCTCATCCCCGCGCCTCCGCGATCAATTCGGAAAAGCGGCGAAAAAGATACAAGGCGTCATGGGGGCCGGGGCCGGCCTCGGGATGGAACTGCACCGAGAAGGCGGGGACGTCCTTGCGCCGAAAGCCCTCGAGCGAATTGTCGTTCAGGCTGATGTGGGTGATTTCCGTCGTCGCGGCCGGCAGCGAATCGGCGTCCACGGCGAAGCCGTGGTTTTGCGAGGTGATGAGGACATTGCCGGAGACGATGTCCTTGACCGGATGGTTGCAGCCGTGGTGGCCGAAGGGCAGGCGGTAGGTTTTGCCGCCGGAGGCCAGCCCCAGCAACTGGTGGCCGAGGCAAATGCCCATGACCGGAACCCGGCCGAGCAGCCCCCGGATGGCGCCGGCCGCATAGGAGACCGCCGCCGGATCCCCGGGGCCGTTGGAGATGAACACCCCGTCCGGCCTCAGGGCGAGCGTCTCGGCGGCGCTGGTGACCGGGGGCAGCACCGTCACTTCGAAGCCGGCCCGGCGGAGGTTGCGGAGGATGCTCCACTTGTTGCCGAAATCGAGGGCGGCGATCCTGTAACCGTTCCGGCCCGGTTCCGCTCCGGCGTGGGGATAGCCCGGGGCGCCGCCGGGGACGCCCTCGTTCCAGGCGTACGCCTTCTTCGTCCCGACCCGGGTGGCGTAGTCCTGGCCGTCCAGGCCCTCCCAGGCCCGGGCTCGGGCCAGGCCCTCCTCGACGGGAACGGCGCCGCTGGCGCAGAGGAAGGATTTCTGGGCCCCGCGATCCCGCAGGCCCAGGGTCAGGGCCCGGGTGTCAATTCCGGCCAGGGCCGGGACGCCGGCCTCGAGCAGCGCCGCGCCGACGCTTTTCCGCGAACGCCAATTTGACGGGTGGGGGTTGATCCGGTGGGCGATCAGGCCGGAGGTGTGGATGCGGTCGGATTCCCAGTCCTCGTCATTGATGCCGTAATTGCCGATTTCCGGCGCGGTGAGACAAACGATCTGCCCCGAATAGGATGGATCGGACAATATTTCCTGGTAGCCGGTCATGCCGGTATTGAACACGGTTTCCCCCACCACGTCCAGAGGGGCGCCGATCGAGTAGCCCCGGAAGACGCCGCCGTCGGCCAGGGCCAGATAGGCCCTCCGGGCGCGTTGTTGCGCCCATCCGTACCGGTCGTCGGCCTGGTTCGCGGTCATGCCTGTCCCCCTTTCGCCCCTGGCGGCCGGAAGCCCGGCGACTTGCGGTTGAACTCCTGGAGGCTGCATACCTCGAAGCGGTTGCGGTGCCGGCGCATTAACTCCAGGCCGGCGATGGCGGCCCGGAGCCCGTCCAGGGTGGTGGTGATGGGCAGGCCCCGGATCACGGCCAGGGACCGCATCCGCCCCTCGTCCTTGGCCGGCAGCGCCCCCGGCTCAATGGTGTTGACCAGCCACTGGAGATCCAGATCGTCGGCCAGATCCATGACGTTCGGGCGGCCCTCGGAAATCTTGAAAATCGCCCGTGACTTGATGCCGGCGGCCCGGAGGGTGGTGCTGGTGCCGCGGGTGGCGTGCAGGACGAAGCCCAGCTCCACCAGTCGCCGCGCCAGCGGCAGGGCCTCCTCCTTGTCGGCGTCCCGCAGGCTGATGAAGATGTTGCCGGCCTCCGGGATGCGATTGCCGGCCGCCAACTGGCTCTTGAGATAGGCGGCGCCGTTGAAGCGATCAATGCCCATGACCTCGCCGGTCGACTTCATTTCCGGGGAGAGGTTGACGGCGGCGCCGGGGAAGCGGTTGAAGGGGAAAACCGCCTCCTTCACGGAATAGTGGCCGGGCCGGGGCTCGGCCAGGAAGCCAATCTCCCCGAGGCTGAAGCCGACCATGCACCAGGCCGCGATCTTCGCCAAGGGTACGCCGGCCGCCTTGCTGACGAAGGGGACGGTGCGGCTGGCCCGGGGGTTGGCCTCCAGAACGTATATCTCGCCGTCCTTGACCGCGAACTGCACGTTCATCAGGCCGCACACCTCCAGACCCAGGGCCATGGAGCGGGTGGCGGCCCGGATGGCGTCCTGGATTTCCGGCGGCAGGTTCGGCGGCGGCATGGCGCAGGCGCTGTCACCGGAATGGATGCCGGCAATCTCGATATGCTCCATGATGCCGCCGATGACGGCGTCGGCGCCGTCCGCCACGCAGTCGACATCCACCTCGGTGGCATGCTCGAGGTAATGGTCGATGAGCACCGGGGCGTCGCCCGAGGTTTTCCGCATCCGGCGCATGTAGCCTTCCAGGCCCTGGCGGTCGTGGACTATCGCCATGTTCCGGCCGCCCAGGACAAAGGAAGGCCGGACGAGGACCGGGTAGCCGACCCGCTCGGCCGAGGCCAGCGCCTCCCGGACGCCGTTGGCCATGGCGTGCGGCGGCTGGCGGATGCCCAGTTTGTCCATGAGATCGCCGAAGAGCTTGCGATCCTCGGCCGCCTCAATGCTGCGCACGGAGGTGCCGATGACGGGAACGCCGTTGGCGGCCAGCGGCGCGGCGAGGTTCAGCGGGGTCTGGCCGCCGAACTGGACAATCACCCCGGCGGCGTTTTCCCGATGCTGGATTTCCAGCGCGTCCTCCACCGTCAGGGGCTCGAAATAGAGGATGTCGGAGGTGTCGTAATCGGTGGAGACGGTCTCGGGATTGGAGTTGACCATGATGGCGGCGAAGCCGGCGTCGCGCAAGGCGTAGGAGGCGTGGCAGCAGCAGTAGTCGAATTCCAGCCCCTGGCCGATGCGGTTGGGGCCGCCGCCGATGATCATGACGCGCTTTCGCCCCCCGACGTCCCGGAGCGGGGCGCCGTTTCCGGGCTCGGCGGCGTAGCTGGAATAATAATAGGGCGTGGCGGAGGCGAACTCGCCGGCGCAGGTGTCGACCAATTGGTAGGACGGCCGGATGCCGAGAGCCTGGCGTTCCCGCCGCACCAGATCCTCGCCGGCGCCGGACAGGCGGGCCAGCTGGCGATCGGAAAAACCGAAGGACTTGGCCTGGCGGAACAGGGCGGGATCGGCCTTGAGGCTGTCCAGGCCCCCGGAAAGGGTGGAAAGATGCCGGGCGAAATCCACGATTTCCCGCATTTCCCGGAGGAACCAGGGATCGATGCCGGACAAGCCGTACAGCCGCTCCAGGCTCCAGCCCCGGCCAATGGCGGAGCGGATGGCGAACAGCCTTTCCGCCGAGGGAGTGGCCACGGCCGAGTCCAGTTCGAGGTCGGACAGGCGATCGAACTCGCCGTCCGCCCCGTCGCCCACAAAGCCGGCGTGGCCGGTTTCCAGGCCCCGCAGGGCCTTTTGGAAGGCTTCCTTGAAAGTGCGCCCGAGGGCCATGGTCTCCCCCACCGCCTTCATCTGGGTGCCGAGGATCGGGCTGGCGCCGGGGAATTTCTCGAAATTGAAGCGCGGCGCCTTGACCGCCACATAGTCGAGCGACGGCTCGAAGCAGGCCGAGGACGCCTTGGTGACGTCGTTCACCAGTTCGTCCAGGGTGTAGCCGATGGCGAGCTTGGCGGCCAGCTTGGCGATGGGGAAGCCGGTGGCCTTGGAGGCCAGGGCGGAGGAGCGGGAGACGCGGGGATTCATTTCGATGACCACCAGCCGGCCGTCCCGGGGATTCTGGGCAAACTGGACGTTGGCGCCGCCGGTGTCGACGCCGATCTCGCGCATGATGGCGATCGAGGCGTCGCGCATGATCTGGTATTCGCGGTCGGTCAGGGTCAGGGCCGGGGCGACGGTCAGGCTGTCGCCGGTATGGACGCCCATGGGGTCGATGTTTTCGATGGAGCAGACGATGACGGCGTTGTCCTTGCGGTCGCGCATCACCTCGTATTCAAATTCCTTCCAGCCGATCAGGGATTCCTCGACCAGGATTTCCGAGGCCGGGCTGGCGGCCAGCCCCCGGGCGGCCATGGCATCGAATTCGGCCTGATCCCGGGCAATGCCGCCGCCGAAGCCGCCCAGGGTGAAGCCGGGCCGGATAATGACGGGCCAGCGGCCGATGCGCTCCCGGGCGGCCGCGGCCTCGGCCAGGTTGTGGACGCTGGCCGATTCGGGGGTGGCGAGGTTGACGCGGAGCATCGCCTCCTTGAATTTGCCGCGATCCTCGGCCTTCTCGATGGACTCGGGCGAGGCGCCGATCATTTCCACCCCGAAGTCGGCGAGGATGCCGGAGCGGTGGAGATCAAGGGACACGTTCAGGGCGGTTTGTCCGCCCATGGTGGCGAGGATGGCGTCGGGGCGCTCCCGGCGGATGATTTCGGCGGCGAAATCCGGGGTCAGCGGTTCGATGTAGGTGCGGTCGGCCAGTTCCGGGTCGGTCATGACGGTGGCGGGGTTGGAGTTGATCAACACCACCTCGCATCCCTCCTCCCTGAGGGACTTCACCGCCTGGACGCCGGAATAATCGAACTCGCAGGCCTGGCCGATGACAATGGGGCCGGAGCCGAGAATCATGACGCGCTTCAAATCCCGACGCTTGGGCATATTTCCACTTTTCCCGGCCGAGCCGGATTCTGGACTCCGCCGGGGCGGGACCGGCCCGCCGCCGGACCGGCGGCAAATGATAACGTGGTTTTAATCCGCCGTCAAGCCTCCCGGACGCGCGCGGCGGGGCGGCGTCAGCCGATCCAGGAGACCGTGCCCTCCCGGCGCGGAGCGGCCGCCGGGCGGGGATCGACGGCGTAGCCGAAGGCGGCGGCGCCGTAAACCTTGTGGGAGGCGGGAACCCCCAGGGAATCCAGCCGCCAGCGGAAAGCCGGGTCGTCCGCGACCGGGCAGAGCTGGTTGACCCAGCAACTGGCGACGCCGAGGGAATGGGCGGCCAGGAACATGTTGCCCAGAACCAGGGCCGAGTCCTGCTCCGGGCAAACGGAAACGCCGGGATCGGCCGAAACAATCATGAAGACCGGCGCCCCGAAGCCCATGCGGTAGTCCGGGCTACGGGCCAGGGAAAGGTATCTCTCCACTCCGCAACGGATGATGGCGGCCTTGAGTTCGGCTCCAAGCGAGGCTATTTTCTCCCCGTCCCGGATGACCGAGATGTGCCAAGCCTGGGCGTTCCTGGCGCTGGGGGCGTATAGGCCGGCCTTGACTATCTCCTCCAGATTGGAGGCCGGCACGGGGTCGGGCCGGTAGGCGCGGACGCTGCGGCGTCCAATGATGGCTTCAATCACCGCATTCATGGGCAATTCTCCTTTATTCGCACGTTCCTCTTCCCGGTTGCGGCCTTCCCGCCGGCGCAACCGCTCCGCCCGCGGTCCAGAAATTCCACCGACAGGGTGAGCATGGACTCGGGGGAATGTTTGACGGCGGTTTCCAGGTTGACGGCCATCGCCGTCGCCAGCGAATCCTTTTCGTAGTCCATGAACTCCAGCGTGTTCTCCACCGTTTGGAGGAGCCAGCGGAGCTGCGGTTCCGCCTTCCCCTTGTCGCGGGTCGAATAAAAGCCCTCGGTCACGCACAGAAGCGCCTGGCCGGGGAGGAAGTCGAAGGTTTCATCCTGGATGGCCGGATTCTCCATGAGCCCGAGGAACAGCCCGCCGCTGGCGGAAATGTTTTTTACCCCGGTTTTCCGCCCTACCAGGAGTATCCCCAGGCGGCCGGCCTTGGCCAGGTGCAACCGGCGCCGGCCCGCGTCGATCTCGAAAAGGCAGATGCTGGCCTGATGCGCCCGCCGCCGCTCGAGTACGAGAAGGTCGTTCACCCGCAGCAGGATGTCGGAGAGGTTGCGGCGGGTTTCGCGGGTGCGGTGGATTTCCCGTATGATGGAGGTCATTTCGAGGGTGGTCCGGAGACCCCGGCCGTTGCAGCAGCCGATCATGCCGAAAAGCCCGCTCCGGCCGCTGGACATGAAATCGTAAAAGTCTCCGCTCGACTCGAGCGAGCGGATGAAGTGGACATCCAGGCGCAGATTGGGGATCCGGGGAGTCGGGGTGAAAAGCACCCGGCTGGCGAGCGCCTGGGCGAAGAAAATATCCCGCTCCTGGCGCTCAAGCTGGTAATTGCGGCGGCCGCGCTCGACAAAGGCCATGAGGGAGAGGAAATGGATCAGTATATCCAATTCATCCGGGATGGCGACGCCCTTTTTCATGATGCCGGCGAAGATGCCGAGTTCGTGCCCGTGGCTGCGGAGTCTGGCCGAGACCAGGCCGGGGATGTCCGCGCATTGGTTGCGGAAGACGTCCAGAAGCGGCCGGCCCTCCTCCTGGACGATATGCGTGGGGAAGCGGAGATGGTCGCCGTAGGAGAAGGCCAGGCGCATTCGATCCGGATAAACGTCGTCGAAATAGATTGCGGCCCGCTCCAAGCCCAGCCCGCGGCACAGCGGCTCGATCGGCTTGAACATTTTGACGGGATCGGAAGGCCACCGCTCAATGGTTTTCAGCACCAGGCGGAGCGCGTCGAGCAATTCTTGGTTATGCATGGATACGCAATCCCTTCCCCTACCGCCAGGCGCAGGCCGGCTCCGAACCTCCCATGGGCATTTTATCGTTTAAATCGGCGCAGGGAAGGATTTTTTTGGCATCGAGCGATTTTCCCGGCGGCTTGGGTTGCCTGGCGGCCAGCGTCGGCTTGGCGACGGGTTCGGCTTCCTCCGTCTTCCCGATCGGCGGACATTTCGATTTTTTCGCCTTGCGCTCGGCCATGGCGATCTTCTCCAGTTCCGCCGATTTTCTAAGCACTTCCTCGAATCCGCCCTCTCCGGCCGGCTGGCTCCA
>JAISYD010000315.1 GCA_031270145.1 Planctomycetota bacterium | reverse complement strand
GGGTATACGCGGTGAGCCGGAAATAAGGAGATTCCCCTTGCCCGAGCTAAGCGTCGTGGTCCCGGTTTACAACGAGGAAAATACGCTGGCCGCCTTCCTGGCTCGCCTCCGGGCGGTTCTGGCCGGGGTCACGGAGGATTATGAAATAATTTTCGCCATGGATCCTTCCAGCGACAACACCGAGTCGATGATCCTGGCCGCCCGCGCGGGCGACGCCAGGATCAAACTGCTCCGCTTCTCCCGCCGCTTCGGCCAACCCGCCGCCACCTGGGCCGGGTTGGCCCATGCCGCCGGCCGGGCGGCGCTGGTGATTGACTGCGATTTGCAGGATCCGCCGGAACTCATCGCCGAAATGCGCCGCCTGTGGAAGGACGAGGGCTACCAGGTGGTCATCCCCCAGCGCAGAAGCCGGGAAGGCGAGAATTTCATCAAAAGGGCGATTGCCTATTCGGGCTATTGGTTCATCAACAAGACCGCCACAGTGGAAATCCCCCGCAACACCGGCGATTTCCGGCTTCTGGACGCCCGGGTGGTCGAGGAGTTGATGAAACTGAACGAAAGCCACGGCTTTTTGCGCGGGCTGACCGCGCTGGTGGGCTTCAAAACCAAACTTGTTCCCTTCGACCGCCAACCCCGGGCCGACGGCCGTGGCAAATACAATTCCTTCACCGGCAGCCTCACCATCGGCTTCAACGGCGTGGTGGCCTTTTCCGGCTCCCTGCTCAGGATGATGGGCGTCGCCGGCTTCGCCATGGCGGCCTTGGCGGTTTTCAGCGCCATCGCCATGATCCTGGCCAAACTTTTCGGTTGGATGGATTTCGCCGTCGGCCTCACCACCCTGGGAGTGTTGATGCTTTTTTTGACCGGTTGCCAATTGACTTGCATGGGCGTCCTGGGGGCCTATATCGGCCGCATCTACGAAGAGTCGAAAAGGCGTCCCAAATATATCGTGGAAAGGGCGGTGGGCTTTGACTGACGACGACGGCAAACATTTCATCACCGGCGCGGCCGGTTTCATCGGCTCGACCTTGGCGGACGCCCTGTTGCGGACCGGCCGCCAGGTGGTCGGCTACGACAACCTGTCCACCGGCAGGGAGCGTTTCCTGATCCAGGCGCTCGTTGACCCGAATTTCACCTTGATCCGGGGCGATGTCCTGGACGCCTTTTCCCTGACCGCCGCCATGCGCGGCTGTTCCACCGTATGGCATCTGGCGGCCAACGCCGATGTGCGCTTCGGCCTCCGGCATCCCCGGAGGGATTTGGAGCAAAACGCCATCGCCACCGCCAATGTCCTGGAAGCCATGCGGGTCAATGGCGTCCGGGACATCCTGTTCAGCTCCACCGGCTCGATCTATGGCGAGGCCGCCGTCATACCCACCCCCGAGGACGCGCCGTTCCCGGCCCAGACTTCCCTCTACGGCGCCTCCAAGCTGGCCGGCGAGGGGCTGATTTCGGCTTATTGCCAGGGGTTTGGTTTCCGGGGGGTGGTTTTCCGCTTCGTCTCCATGCTGGGGGAGCGCTACACCCACGGCCATGTATTTGATTTTGTCCGCCATCTCCTGCGGGAGCCGGAGCGGTTGCCGGTGCTGGGCGACGGCAACCAGCGCAAGAGCTACCTGTATGTCGGCGATTGCGTCAAGGCCATGCTCCGGGTTCGGGCCAAAATGCCGGAGGTTTTCCAGGTCTACAATCTGGGCGCCGACGCCTATTGCACGGTCAAGGACTCCATCGGCTGGATTGGCGGCAGAATGGGCTTGGCCCCCAAACTCGAATTCAGCGGCGGGGAGCGCGGCTGGATCGGCGACAGCCCCTTCATTTATCTGGACACGAAAAAAATCCGGGCCCTGGGCTGGGACAACCAACTGACCATCCGGCAAGGCGTGGAGAGTACGGTGGACTGGCTCCTGGCCAACTCCTGGATTTTTGGGGAACGGCCATGAAGGCGGCGGTGCTTGGGCTTTGGCATCTTGGCTGCGTCTGCGCCTCGGGTTGCGCGGCGCTTGGTTTCCGGGTGGTTGGCTGGGATGCTGATCCGGCGGTGGTCGGGAATCTGGCGGCGGGGGAACCATCGTTATTCGAGCCCGGTTTAAAGGAACAGATTCGCGCCGGCCTTGAAAGCGGGAACCTTTGCTTCGAATCCGATCCCCGGATTGCCCTGGTCGATGCGGATGTCGCCTGGGTGACTTATGACGTCCCCGTGGACGAGGACGATATCGCCGATTGCGATTTTGTTTTTGCCAGGGTGGCCCAGGCCCTGCCTTGGCTAAAAAAGGAGGCCGTGGTTGTGGTTTCCTCCCAATTGCCTGTGGGCAGTGTGGCAAAAATGGAGGTTATGGCCGCGGGGATGGGGCGAAGCGACTTGGACTTCGCCTGCGCCCCGGAAAACCTGCGCCTGGGGCGGGCCCTGGAGATTTTCGCTCATCCGGATCGGATCGTGTGCGGCGTCCGCTCTGAACGCGCGAAAAGCATCTTGCGAACCTTTTGGGCGCCCGTTGGCGCGCCTGTGGAATGGATGGGGGTGGAAGCGGCGGAAATGACCAAGCACGCCATCAACGCCTTCCTGGCCGTTTCCGTGACTTTCGCCAATGAAATAGCATCCATCTGCGAGCTGACCGGAGCCGACGCCAAGGAGGTCGAGCGGGGCCTGAAAACCGAGGCCAGGATTGGCCCGAAAGCCTATCTCTCCCCCGGTCTATCTTTCGCCGGCGGCACCCTGGCTCGGGATGTCGCCTTCCTGTCCGCCCTGTCCGCCGGAAACGCCGGTTCCGCCCCGCTGCTCGCGGCGGTGAAAGTTTCCAATGACAGGCATGGCGATTGGGTCATCAATGCCTTGAAACGGAATCTCGGCGATTTGGAAGGCCGAACCATCGCCTTGTGGGGATTGACCTACAAGCCAGGCACCAGCGCCCTGCGCCGCTCGCCGTCCTTGGCCTGCGCCCGGCAACTGTCCGCCCTCGGAGCCCGGGTCAAAGGTCATGATCCGGCCATTGATTGTCTCCCGGCTGAATGGAACGATTGTTTGACCCTAGCCGCCTCGCCCATAGACGCGGCCGCCGAGGCCGATGCTCTGGTCCAGTACGCCAATTGGGACGACTACGCCCGGATAGAGGCGGGCGAAATCATGAATGTCATGAAGCAACCATTAGTTATCGACCCGACCCGCTTTTTGTTTGCAAGCCTTGGCCAGGAGAAGGGGTTCAAATATGTGACTATCGGCGGCAACCCTTATGGAGGCAGGGGAAAACATGGTGAATGACGGTTCTTTGTCCGGTCGGGCGGCCATGGTCACCGGGGCCAGCCAAGGTCTGGGCCTGGCAGTGGCCAAAACTTTCGCGCAAGCCGGGGCCGAACTGGTCATTTGCGCCCGCAACGGCAAAAAACTGGCCGAGGCGCGTGAAGAAATCGCCAACGCCGGCCAAGTGGCCGGCCGGCGCATCTTGGCCATTGCAACGGATGTTTCACGGCCGGACGAGGTGACGGCGCTGGTTGAACGGGCGCGCCACGAGTTCCCCCACCTTTCAGTCCTGGTCAACAATGCCGGCGT
>JAISYD010000276.1 GCA_031270145.1 Planctomycetota bacterium | reverse complement strand
ACGGGGAGGGGCCGGCATGAGCGGGACTGACTTGGCGGCAAGGGTCGCGGAGTTGAAAAGACGGCGCCATGCCGTGATCCTGGCGCATTCCTACCAGTCGCCGGAGGTGCAGGACGCGGCGGACTACGTCGGCGACAGCCTGGGGCTCTCGCGCCTGGCGGCCAAGACCGACGCCGAGATCATCCTCTTCTGCGGCGTGCATTTCATGGCCGAGACCGCCGCCATCCTTTCGCCCGGCAAAACCGTGCTGATCCCGGACGCCAACGCCGGCTGCCCCATGGCCAACATGGTCGCCCCCCGGCAGCTTGGGGAATGGCGGGCGAAAAATCCGGACGCGGCGGTGGTGACCTACGTCAATTCCTCCGCCGCCGTCAAGGCGCTTTCGGACATTTGCTGCACCAGCGCCAACGCCGTCGAGGTGGTCGCCAGCCTCCCGGCCGGCCGGCGGACGCTGTTCCTGCCGGACAGGAACCTCGGAGCCTACGTCGCCTCGCGGCTTGGCCGCGAGTTGGAGTTGTGGGACGGCTTTTGCCCCACCCACGAGCGGATGCTGCCGGAAATGGCGGACGCCGCCCGGGCCCGGCATCCCGGCGCCATCCTGGCGGCGCACCCGGAATGCCGGCCGGCATTGCTGGCGAAGGCCGATTTCGTGGCCAGCACCACCGGCATAGTCGAGTTTTGCCGGACTAATCCGGCCCGGGAATTCATCATCGCCTCGGAAATCGGCATCCTTCATCCCCTGGGGAAAAACAGCCCCGGCAAGCTGTTCCATCCCCTGACCAGCGTCGCCGACTGCCCCAACATGAAGTTGAACAGCCTGGAAAAGATGGTTTGGGCTCTGGAGGACCTGGCTCCGGTCGTCGCGGTGCCGCCCGACATCGCCCAAAAGGCCCTGGCTCCCATAACCCGCATGCTGGAAATCCGATGATCGATATTGCCGCCAACCTCGCCCGCGTTCGCGAGCGCATTGCCCTCGCCTGCCGCCGTTCCGGGCGGGATCCGTCCGGAATAACCCTGGTGGCGGTAACCAAGACGGTGGCGTCGGCCGAGGTGGCCGAGATTTATCGCCTGGGGCTGCGCGATTTCGGCGAGAATAGGGTCCGGGAGGGGTTGGCCCGGAAAAGCGCCTTGGCCGCCGCCGACGCCCGTTGGCATATGATCGGGCATTTGCAAAGGAACAAGGCGGCTGAGGTCCTGGCCGGAGGTTTCGCCAGCGTCCACAGCGTCGAGTCCGCGAAATTGCTGGACATCCTGGATCGGGAGGCTAGGCGGTTGGGGACGCGGCCCGGCGTTTTCCTGGAGGTGAATGTTTCCGGCGAGGCATCCAAATACGGGGTTGCCCCGGCCGAGGTCGGTGGACTTGTCCGCCTGGCGGCGGCGAAGCCTGGTTTGGAACTGCTGGGCCTGATGACCATGGCGCCGCTGTCGGCCAACCCCGAGGCGGCGCGGCCGGTTTTCCGGGGCTTGGCGGAAATCCGGCGGAACATCGAGGCTGAAACCGGAATCCGCCTCCCGCATCTTTCCATGGGCATGAGCGGAGACTTCGAGACGGCGGTGGAGGAGGGGGCCACGCTGCTGCGCGTCGGTTCGGCCCTTTTCGCCTGACCTTACGGTTTGCCGGATTTTCCGGCCCGGCGGCCGGTTCGCCGATCAAGCCGAGGTTTGATCTGGACAATCCGGCGCGAATCCCTTAAAATTATCCCCGTCCGGTCTGGTTCATCGCGGGGCCGCTGCGCAACGGGGCGGGTTCATGACGCAAAGGGTTGGCGTATGGCGATTAAGACGCTGGTGGTTGACGACTCTCCGGTGGTGCGAAACGTGCTGTCGCGCGAATTGGCCAGGGATCCGGAGATAACGGTCATCGGAACCGCCCCCGACGCCTTTGTCGCCCGCGACAAGATCGTGACCCTGCATCCCGACGTCATCACCCTGGACATCGAAATGCCGAAGATGGACGGCATCACGTTTCTCAAAAAACTCATGGAATGGTATCCCACCCCGGTGATTATCGTGTCCGGCCTCACTCCCAAGGGCTGCTCCCTGTCGCTGGAGGCATTGGACCTCGGCGCGGTCGATGTGATTGAAAAGCCGGCTCTGACCAACGAGCGGGCCATGACGGATTTCTCCACCCGGCTCATCGACACGGTCAAGGCCGCCTCCCTGGTGCGCTTCCGCCAGGCCGGGGCGCCGGCCCAGCGGCCCCGCCCGGCCCTGGTCGCCCCCAAGCCGGCGGGCCACGCCATCGGCAGGCGCAGCAACAAGCTGGTGGCCATCGGCGCCTCCACCGGAGGCACCGAGGCGCTCAAGGATGTCCTGGGAAAAATGCCGACCGACTGCCCGCCCATCATGATTGTCCAACACATGCCAGGCACCTTCACCAAGGCCTTCGCCGAGCGCTTGAACCGCCAGACCCCCATCGAGGTGCTCGAGGCCGAGGACGGCCTGGAAGCGAGGCCGGGCCGGGCCATCATCGGCAACGGCGACTTGCACCTGCTGATCCGCAGGGGCGCGGCCGGCGATTGGCAGGCCGAGACCCGGGATGGGCCGCTGGTCTGCCGCCACAAGCCGTCCGTCGAGGTGCTGTTCAATTCCTTCGCCAAGAACGTCGGTTCCTTGGGAATAGGCGTCATGCTGACCGGCATGGGGCGGGACGGGGCCGAAGCCATGAAAAACATGCGCGAAGCCGGCGCCAGGACCGTGGCTCAGGACGAAAAATCCTGCGTGGTTTTCGGTATGCCCAAGGAAGCCATAAAAACCGGCGGCGTCGAGAAGATCGTCCCGCTTGACAGGGTGACGGATACTGTGCTATCCTTGTTGTGAGATCACAGTCGGCTCGCCGGCGACGGGACCGGAACGACCGCGGGAGAAGCGCCTATGAAAATCTTAGTGGTGGACGATTCATCGACCATGCGCCGAATCATCTCCAACATCCTCAAGTCGAACGGTTACGACAACATCGTCGAGGCCGGGGACGGGGTGGAGGGCTTGAGCCAGTTGAAGGCGAACCCTGACGTCAAAATGATCCTGACCGACTGGAACATGCCGAACATGAACGGCCTGGATTTCCTGATGAAAATCCGCGAGACCGCCGCCATCACCGAGCTTCCGGTGGTTATGGTCACCACCGAGGCGGAAAAAGCCAATGTCGTCGCCGCCATCAAGGCCGGAGCCAACAATTACATCGTCAAGCCCTTTACTCCGGAAATCGTCAAGACCAAGCTGGAAGCGTTCTTGAAAAAGTAGTCTGGGGCCCGGGGGGAGGCTTCTTGTCCGCCGTGCGCTGATCCGGGCGCCTGGCCTTTCCAGGATCAGAGACGATGCAAGTGCTAACCGTATCCGACAGCGCCACCACCTCCAACATGATAAAGAGCGCTTTCGCGGCCAGGGAAATACACGGCATTGATTTCCTCCACGTCCGGAGCAAGAGCGAGATGCTGGCCGCGGCGGGGGACCAGTCGGTGGTGCTGATTGACTGGGAGGGGGAATCCCCGGACGGGCGGGCCGAGTTGATCTACGCCGTCAAGGAGAAGCTGCCCCGCGTCCCGGTGCTGCTCCTTTGCCCCAAGGCCAACGCCGGCAGCGTGTTCGCCGGCGTCAGGGCGGGGGCGGTCGGGGTGATCAACAAGCCCTTCGAGCCAACCGACGTCATTCGCTCCATCGCCAACACCTTTAAGGCGGGGCAGAGGACCCGGCCCACCATCAACGTGGAATTCATAAACCCCTTTATCGACGCCACCCACAATGTCTTCTCCTCCATGTGCCAGGTGGACATAACCAGGAAAAAGCTCTTCCTCAAGGACGACTACAAGATGCTGGGGGAGGTCTCCGGCGTCATGCGGCTGTCCGGCGCCGCCGTCGGCGCGGTGGTGATCAGCATGTCCTCCGAGTTCGCCTGCCTGGTGGTCGGCAAGATGCTGGGGGAAAAGCCGATGGAAAGCCTCACCCGGGAGGTGGAGGACGCGGTCGGAGAAATCATCAACATGATCTCCGGCCAGGCCAAGGCGTCGCTGGTGAAGACCAAATACCATTTCACCATATCCATGCCAAAGGTTGTGACCGGGCCGGGCCATGAAATAGAGCATCAGCCCGGTGTCCCGAATATCGTGGTGCTTTTCGAGGGCGAGGGGCACGATTTTTCCCTCCAGGTGTGCTTGGCGGCGGCCGACGGCGCGGCGGCGGCCGGGACGCCGCCCCCTCCGGCCCAGGGGAAATGAGGGCGGCTGTCGTGCGGCCCAGGATCGCAACGGGGACAGGATGCCGGACATCAAGGCCATGTATAAGACGGTCATGGACGATCACTTCCCGGCCGATTTGACCATATCCTTCGGCGATCAGAGGCTGGTTTACCGCAAGCGTTCGTGGGTGATCGGCGACGCGGGCGAGCGGATCGAGAAGGGCCTGCGCTACGGCGAGAACCCTGGCCAGGAAGCGGCCTTGTACGAATTGGTTTCCGGGAATCTCTCCCTCGGCGACTGTCGTTTCATCGGACCCGGGTTGGGGCTGGTATCCTGCCTCTCGGAGTCGGGGATGCTCCGGTTCGGCAAGCACCCGGGCAAAACCAACCTCACCGACATTGATAGCGCCCTGGCCGTCCTGCGCTACCTGGAGCCCCGACCGGCCGCCCTGATCATGAAGCACAACAACCCCTCCGGCGCCGCCCACGGCGCCTCCGCCGCCGACGCCTACGCCCGCGCCAACGCCGCCGACCGCCTGGCCGCCTTCGGCGGGGCCGCCGTTCTGAACGTCAAGGTGGACGTGGAGGCGGCCCGGGCCATGGCGGAGAACTACCTGGAGGTGGTGGCGGCCCCCGACTACGACGGCGCGGCCCTGGACATCCTCGCCAAGCGGAAAAACCTCCGGATCGTCCGCGTCGACCGTCTTGACCGCATCCGGGACTACGCCCCCCTCCGCTTCGTGGATTTCAAGTCGCTCATGGACGGCGGCCTCATCGTCCAGCAATCGCCGCTGAACCGGGTGCGCTCGGCGGCCGACTTCCTTCCCGCCGAGGCCAACACCCGCGAGGGAGCGGCGGCGAGGGTCGGGCGCGAACCCACGGAACGGGAAAAGGCCGATCTGCTTTTCGGCTGGCGGGTGGAGCAGGGGGTGACCTCGAATTCGGTGCTGTTTGTGAAAGACGAGGCCACGGTGGCCATCGGGGCCGGCGGCCAGGACCGGGTAGGCGTGGCGGAGACGGCTATCTTCAAGGCCCATAAGAAAAAGGCCGATGATCTGGCTTATGTCCGGTATGGCCTGCTCCTCTTCGAGGTGGAATTGCGGGAACGGGATGGCCTCCTGCCGGCGGGCTCGGTCCAGGCCGTCCGGGCGGAGGCAGAGGCGGAGCGGGGCGGCCTTGCCGGTTCGGCGGCGGCGTCGGACGCTTTTTTCCCAAAGCGGGACGGAGTGGACGCCATTGCCCGCGAAGGGGTGACGGCGATTGTCCAGCCAGGCGGGTCGCTGGCCGACGCCGAAATAATCTCGGCCGTTAACGAGTATGGCATGGCCATGGTTTTCACCGGGCAGCGGGCATTCAAACATTAGGGGGAAGAACCCTGTTCCGGGGCTTCCCAGGGAACGAACGGAGCGAGAAATGACCAACGACCCCCACGCCTTCCAGAACCGCGGCAAAAACATCTTGGGCCGGCATCTTTTCATGAACATAGTCGGAGACGGCGCTCGGGTGACCAACCTGTCGCTGAATGGTTCCCGTCTGAGCCTGACCATTGAGGCCGAACTCTCGGACAGCCAGATCAAGGCCCTGACCGACGATAATGAATGCGGCGACGATTCCGCCCGCGGCGAGGATTGCCGGAACCCCCGGCCCCCGGAGGATCCCGGGATTGTCGACGCCATGCAGAGCCTCTCCGACGAGATGTCCGACGCGGCGAAGCATTCCGAGACCGACACCACCCAGATCATGCCAGGCGTGGATCCCGGCCTGATCGGCCAGGCGCCGCCGGATGTGGCGAAAAGCGCTCCGGTTCCGGCCGGCAAATGCGATTCGGACTTGTTCAGGAGCGCCACTCGTTTCCACCCCAAACCGCCCCACACCATCTCTATCGACACGGTGTCCATGTCAAAGATGGAGATTGACCAAGCCCTGGAAATAATGCGGGTGAGAAATCGCCACGTTTCCGATCCCGACCCTTCCGCCTCTTCCGGACTGGCCGCGAATTTGTTGTTGCATGAAGCCGCCCCGTCCGGGGCGGACGCGGCGGCGGATGAGGATTTCCCCCTTATGGATTATGGCGAGGGCGGGGAGGGAAAAGCCTCGTTTTCCGATTCGGAATCCCTTTTGATGCCCGAGGATGTGGAGGGGGGGGCAAACCATGATTTTTCCAAGGGGATAAATCCGGATTGGGTTGGAGGGATAGACCAGGATTTGGTCGAACAGACAGGCCTGGAAGAAACCGCCATGTTTTCCGATTTGCTTGGGATGGCGTCGGAAACGATTCCCGCCATCGCCGACATGCCGGCGGCGGCCGTCAAGCCGACTTCCGATCCGGATGCGAATGCCGACGGCGGATCGGCGAAACCATCCTCCGAACCGATCCCGGCGGCTGAGCCAACGCCGACTCCGCCGCCGGCATCCTCTTCCTCTTCGGGTAGGATGACGAGAACTATCAAGCTGGCTCCGGTACCGCCGGGTTCTAGCGGCGGGTCGGCGAAACCATCCTCCGAACCGATCCCGATGTCTGCTCCGGCGTTGGCCCCGATCCCGGGTTTAAATCTTGGCGGTCCGGTTGCGCCGTCCGCCCCCGCTCCGGAGCCGGCGCCGGTGGCTGCTCCGGCGTTGGCCCCGATTCCGGGTTTAAGCCTTGGCGGTCCGGTTGCGCCGTCCGCCCCCGCTCCAGAGCCGGCGCCGATGTCTGCTCCGGCATTGACCTCGATTCCGGGTTTAAGCCTTGGCGATCCGGTTGCGCCGTCCGCCCCCGCTCCGGAGCCGGCGCCGATGTCTGCTCCGGCGTTGGCCCCGATTCCGGGTTTTAGCCTTGGCGGTCCGGTTGCGCCGTCCGCCCCCGCTCCGGAGCCGGCGCCGGTGGCTGCTCCGGCGTTGGCCCCGATTCCGGGTTTAAAC